>JAILHY010000043.1 GCA_024695575.1 Lachnospiraceae bacterium | reverse complement strand
CATGTTTATACGTGATAAGTATCGATAAACGATTAGGATCACCTTCTACAGAATAAGGAATTGTCAAAACATTTCCATTTCTTTCAATTTGAGACCCCTGAGTTACACCCGCTTTAAGATTATCATCCTTGAGCGTAAGTTTATACTCTTTATCAGCAGATATTTTAGTTGCAAAAATAATTGATGAAAGTTTTACGTTAAAAGCAGGACTAACCCCGACATCGATATTCCCACATTTAGTTACTTCAGGGCTAACACAAACAATAAACGAACTAGACCTATCATCGGTTAGAGTAATTACAGCTTCCGTTAAACCAATCCCAGCTGTACGAAGCCAATAACTGCAATAATTTCCACGTAGATCTTTTTTCAGTCTAGTAACAGCAACTCCCGTTACAGAATTACCGGAATCATCCAAGTATCCATACGCACCGCTACATACTTCGGCTTCATCAAGAACAAATACTTTTTCACCGGAAAGAGACATGAAATCCGAAGCATTATCATAATCCAAATTAGAAGGACTATCTTTATAACTTTCCGCTATAGAAGATTGTTCAACTCTAGTAAAGCCGGATAAGAATTCTCTGTTAAGCCAACTATTCAGATCACTTTCAGGCCATTCCTTGCTTTCTGAAGAAAATACCATGGAATTAAGTACGTTATCGCAATCAAGAAAAAGGGAATCGCCCTCAACTTTAAAAGAATCCTCACGTGGATTTAACACGCGGTATTTGACCGGTTTAGTATCATATTTTCCGTAATAAACATAACTCCATTCACCACCGTAATGACCGGGATATCCGCCAGTGTTCGGATGATCTATATAGTCTGTGATTAAGCCTGTGTTATTAGCATTCTTTTCAATTGTTTCTGATTCTGCATGAACCGGAAGAGAAAACTCGGGAACAGAAAAAGAACCTACAATCAACGCAGGTGCAAGTAAAAATGATGTAATTCTTTTAAATAGTGTTTTTTTCATATCATTCTCCAATTGACGTATATTCCCGGACAGAACCCACGTATCCGTCCGCATGAGCGCAGTGGATTCCATCCGGCAAAATATTATCTAACACTATTTTATTGCAGGAATTTTCTTTTTTACTCACATAAAATATAAATTTTTCTATTTCTTCATTCCTATTCTCAATCTAAGAGCCAGCGCACAGGCTAACGGAAGCGCATATCCGATATATGCTGTAACTCCGGGTTCCGACACCATAAGATTATACAGACCGTGAAAGGATACAGACAATGAAAGAGCTCCTATAATACCGGCAAAAGAAAGGATCTCATGTTTCCTTAAAAGATTAACGCCAAAAGAAAGTACCGCCATACTCATTAGATGCATGACTCCCACAGACATACCACGAACCATGATATAAGGTAACTCCGTGGCTCCGGTGGTAAGTATATAGCAGCAGTTTTCAAGAGTAGCAAAGCCGGCTCCCGTTCCGAGAGCCACCATAACAAATTCTTCACCCCCGGGTTCAAAAAGAAAAAGATAAAGTAAAACCGGAAGGAATTTCATGATCTCCTCCGTGACCGGCGAAATAAATACAGAAGTATCTTCCAAAGTCATCCCGGATGCAGATTCAAGGAATCCTCCGATATATGCAGACAGCAAACACACTCCCATTCCGATCAGGAATGCGAACAAAAACCGTTTGGCGCCCCCTTTGATGAAGAAAAGGGCGATAAACAACGGGATTGCTATACAGATGAGGATATTTTCAGCGTACATATAATAATTGCTCCCGTATTAACAACCTGAGCTGCCGTATAAAATACTCCGCCGCTCATATACATGGCAAGTATAGACCAAAGGAAGAATAAAAGTGAAATCAGCAGTTTCTTATCATTATCTTCTTTTTCTTTTATTGAAAGTATAAACAATATCAAAGATATGGCAGTTAAGGGAATATATGCATACATTGACAAGTGTTTATCAGAAAGCACCGGAACCCAAACTTCCAAAGCATCCGGTATGACAACAAGGGATGTAAGGATTGCTAACAAAACTCCAAATTTTGAAGAAAGAGCGTTGTAATCCATAATTCCCACTATCAGAAGATACATGAAATATACGTAAGGCAGTCCGAACACGATATCCTGGATCCACTCTCCGCTCCAGGCTATCCAAAGTGTAATATTAAGCGTGATAAATAAAAATGATATTACGAAAGGCACGATCTTAAAACCTTTCTTTTTACAGACTCCGGATTCAAGACCTGCAGACAAAAGAAGCACTGTTGCGCACTCTGCTATTTCATTGGCCGCAAACGGCATGCGGGTATAGGGATGAAAAAAATCATAGACAAGATAATAGATATCGCTAAGCAATAAACTGAACATTGCAAAAGCAAAGAACAAAGGGAACAGACCTTTATCCTCTCTGTAGAAGCGAGAAACACGAAAGATCACAAAAACAAGGACAAGAATCTGCAATATATTTACTACTATATCCTGAAGCAGTAAAGAACTCACGGGCATTAAGTCCTTTCAAGCAAAGATCTGAGAGTTGTTTTTCCTCTGCTAATAAGATTATAAACCGGTTTTACCGATTTATGCAAAACCCGGCTTACTTCTTTCGGCTTCATACCTTCGAAATATGTAAGATAAAGCACTACCCTGTAGTCAGGCCTAATCATTCCAAGCGCCTGATAAAGCCCGGAATTACGCTCATTATCCAAAAGAACATCTATAAATGGATCCTGAACATTGTCAGTTGGGACAAGATCAAGCAATTCATCTAATGGCAGAAACTCAACAGTGTGTTTTCTAAGGAACATCTTCGCTTTGTTTCTGGCAACACTGTAAAGCCAGGTCTTAAAGGCCGCACCCTCCTGCTCTCTGTACCTGGCAAGGCCTGAAGAAACAGCAGCAAAGACATCGAGCATGAGTTCTTCGGCGTCATCAAGATTACCGACGAGACCGTACAGGAAGTAAGTAAGTGGTTCCCGGTAGCGCTCGAATAATGTACGGAAGGAGTTTTCGTCTCCTGCACTTATGAAGTTTTGATATAATTCAAAATCATTCATTTACCACCCGTAAAATCCCTGTCAACGGTAATGACGGTAAAGCAGGTCTTGTCCTTCTTCCGGACTTCCTGCTGAATAAGGTCTTTTACTTCTTCATCCTTAAGCTTTACCGAAAAAGGAACCACCACATCAAAAATAAGGTTTTTGTGAGTAGGTCCGGCAGACACTCTGAAATCATGAATATCAGCTCCTTTGATCGCTCCGCCCACGGTTTCTTTTACCATCTGCTTGAGGGCGTCAACCACGGGATTACCCACCTCCACGGGATCCATGTGGATCACGGCGTGGCAGTTTAACTCACGGTTTAACTTAAGTTCCAGAAGATCAATCTCGTCATGAAGTTCAAAGATATTGCCGTCTCCTGGAACCTCCGCATGAAGGGAGATCATTACACGACCGGGGCCGTAATCATGGACGATAAGATCGTGCATTCCAACAACCACAGACGAGCTTCCGACTATTTCCTCTACCTTTTTGATAAACTCAGGATCCGGAGCCTGGCCAAGAAGGGGCGAAACGGTTTCTTTTGCCGCCTTGATACCGGCAATTATGATAAGGAGACCTACTACGAGTCCTGCATAACCATCAAGCCTTAAGCCCGTGAAATGAGCTATAACGGCAGAAACCAGCACCGCGCCTGTGGCAACGGAGTCACTTAAGGAATCTACGCTTGTGGCCATCAAAGGAAGCGAATCGATCTTTCGCCCGATATTTCGGTTGTAGGCAGACATATAGAGCTTAACGGCAACGGATAAAGCAAGAACTATGACAAGAGCCGGTGAAAACTCCACATCCACCGGATTTAATATCCTGTGAAAGGATTCAACCATCAGATTGTGGCCAACCACAACGATCACCGCAGAAACCGCAAGACCCGCCAGATACTCGATCCTTCCGTGTCCGTAGGGATGCTTTAAGTCAGGGGCATGGTTTGAAAGTCTGATACCGATAACGGAAACCACCGAAGACGCAGCATCGCTTAAGTTGTTGAAAGCATCGGCAACAATGGAAATTGCGCCCGAAAGTGTTCCTATCACGTATTTGGCCGCAAAAAGAAAAAAATTTAAAAATATCCCGTAGATTCCGCAAAGTATCCCGTATTTGCTACGGGATGCGGGATCTTCCGGGTTTTTGATCAAAAGTTTGATTAAAAAAGTAAGCATAGCCTCTCCCACCGGGTCAATTGAGACTTATCACAGAAATCTGTATATTTCGTCTATAGGGCGCTTGGGAACCGAGTATCCGCCCTTTTCGTTGATGTAATACTTAACGTCTCCGTCACATTCCACAGGCTCGGATTCGATCATGGGATAACCGAAAGCTATCATTGAATGAAGCTTCATCTTCTGCGGAATCTTAAGGAAGGATTTAAGCTTGGGTCTGTCGATGGCGCCCATAATGCAGGATCCGATACCGAAATACCAGGCGGTGGACTGCATGTTTCCTATGGCAAGTCCCGCCGAGGTGTCATTGACGGGTTCAATATCCGTATCCTGAATTACTGCGATGTACATAACGGGAGTTTCGCCCTTGGCGGGAGTTCCCACTTCCTTGGGAAGATATGCCGCCCACTTCACAAGGCCGTTAACAACATAAACATCCTCTGGCTTGTTGACGATAACGTACTTGATACTTTGTTTATTAGCCCCACAGGAATAAAGCTGTCCCGCAAGCATAATGGCCTGAAGCGCATCTCCGGGCACAGGGATCTGCTTGAATTTTCTGTAGGTTCTTTTTGTTTTTAAGAAATTAACTATATCAAATTTCATGACGAAACCAGTCTTTAAAGGTTTATAGTTCTTTGAGCTCTCCCGCTCCGACCTCGGCGAAATGCCCGTCTATATCAAGGCAAACCGTAAGTGCGGAAGGATTGTATACAAAGCCGTTATCCGCGCCAAACTGTAAGCGCTTGGCAGCATCCATGTAATCGATTATCTCGATATTGGTTGCGTACCAGATATCATCCTTGCGTCCGACGGTTTCGGCAAATCTCTCAATTACGTCCCAGTTGTCACGATCCGCAAACTCGTAGCTGTGTCCCCAGACATACATAAGCTTAAGATACTGGTATTTCTTAAAGTCCACAAAGAACTGCGCCTTGTCCATTAATTCAGGATCATTGTGGTGAGCGGTAGGCTTCCACTCATAGGGATCAACAGGCAAGGAAAAAGAAGTATCGGTAGCCGTCACTCTGGCATAGGCGATACCAAGTTCCTTAAAAAGAACCTTGATCTCATCAGAATATGACCCGTTGGGATAAGCGTGACCGCGAACGGGCTTACCCGTAATACTTTCAAGCCCCTTCCTGTCTTCAAGAATCTCGTAAGCCACCTCCGTGAGAGGGCATCTTGCGAGGGTGGGATGAGTATAGGTATGGGTTGCGATCTCGTGGCCCTTATACAGCTCCTTTATATCCGCCACGGGAATGCGGACATGATCCTTATTAACGGGATCCGAAACCATAAGTCCGTAGTTTAAGTTAAAAGTAGCCTTGATCCCGTTAGCATTAAATATATCTATAAGTCTGCGGTCTTCCTCTTTGCCGTCATCATAACTCATGGTAAGAGCTTTGGAACAACCACCGGGAAAAGAAATATATGCTTTCTTCATAAGCCTCCTAATCGTTACCGCCTGTTATGGCGGAATCGTCCGAATCCTTATGATCACCGGACTGATCAATATTTTCGACACTTGTGTCAGTGGCGCCGGCCGTATCTTCGTGGTTCTCCGCACCTTCAGCCGAAGCACTTGAGGAATCGCTTATTCCCGTCACATCTTCGCTTGAATTGTCGGTATCACTGCCATTCTGATCAGGAACCTCTACCGCTGCCTTAAACTTAACCGAAACGGTAACAGCGCTTTCCGGCATTGTAAAAGAAACCGTTTCCGCGTCAAAAGGTATTACCCGGCCGTCAGCATCGGTTATCAGAATTTCCCCGTCCATGACATAATCTTCGGCTCCCGGAACAATCAAAACAGATACCACGTCACCGGCCTTGGCAGATTCGATTATCTCCTCCCCGATCATGAAGGTGACACTGCAGTTAACTGCCTCAAGTACAATAGGATAAGGTTCGACGGACGCTCCTGTCTCATCTGCTGATTCGGATTCAGGTTTAGACCCGGAAGCATCTGTCAGTACCTCTGATTCCATTACTTCCGAACCGGCATCTGAGGTTATTCCGGCGCTGGTGGTCCTAAATACGGAAACCGAAGTTTCGTTTTTATCGGAACGTGTTTCTTTGCTGCTTTCTTCTGGTTCTTCGCTTGCTGTAAGGGAATCTGATGCACTGTTGACTTCGCTGGTCAAACTGTCTTCCGCCAGCGCTTCCTTCTTAACTTCCGTAAGGGTTTCCTTAAGTTCGTGAGATACATTTGATACAGACAAAAGAACCTCGTCCCCGCCCACATTGGAAGCTGTCTCTATGGCTTCACTGATGGCAGATTCTATAGTTCCCACAGTGTCGCTTACAAGCCCCGACTCGTAGTCATCTTTACTCATGTAGACAACTGTTTCGTTTATTGTATCCGTAACCGTATTTACCACGGTAACAAGTTCTTCTTCTTCAAGGCCCGCCTCCGCTGCCTTGTCGGTAAGAGCTATGGCACAGTCTATGGTCTCTGTTGAAAGAGACGCCACACTTTCCTTAGAGTAGCCCGAATCCACCGCCTGATCGATGGTTGTGCGGGCACCGGTTAGTATAGCCTGTTCCACTGAAAATGAACCGCCCGAAGCATCAGCTGCGCGGTTAGCTATGGAAACCATTGTTTCGGAAATTGAGCCCATTAAGGGCAGGGAATCGGAAATACCCGTTGATTTAAGATCCTCTGCGGCCGAACCCACCATGGAAGTTCCGGGAGTACTGAAGACCTTGTGCAGGAATTCAAGCTTTTCTTCGGAGAATCCCGTGGCTTCCGTAACTCGCATGGAAAGCTCCGGATCTTTGTTTATGGCATCAAGAGCCACTGCAGGAAGATCTTCCTCCCTGAAGGTGCCCTTGACTAAAGACTTAACTTCGTTACCCTCAGCGTCAACATCCTTAACTATGGTGATGCTCTCTCCGGGAGCAGCAGTTTCCGTGATGTTTTCGCCGGTCTGATCCTTGATAACAGAGACTTCCACGATACCGTCGGTAACCAAAAGAATCTCATTCCCGGCACTGTCATATCCTCTGTATCCGGATGTGCCGCGAATCCTGCAGACCATGGTCTCTGTACTGATTGCAAATGCTTCGTCCTCCGCAAGCTTACGGTTGACATTAAAGAAAAGATTACCCTCTACAAGGTTTAACTCAAACTTCCCGCCGTCTGATCTGACTTCCGCCAGACTGCATTCATCGAGAGTTATGTGCTTACTATCATCAAGGGCAACCATAACGAGACTGTCTTCCTTGGTTCCGATGCTCTGACCGGATCTTAAGCGCACATCTTCGTTAATGGCCCGTTCTTTTCCTTTGGTGTCATAAAGGCTTACGGAACCCGCCTTACGCTGAAGGCGAAGATCTATTGAAGCGTCCCCGCGGCCAAAAAGAAGGGAAATAATAAGGAAAATAATCCCTATCCCGGCCACACCGATAACAGAAAGACTTATAATAAAGCCTCTGTCAGCGGACATGCTGGCTTCTGAATCCATAAAAAATCACCCCATGTGTATCAACAGATTATAAATAATCTATCTCATTATATACACATGGAGTGAAAAATGCAATTTTAAACCGCCTGAGCTGTTGAAAGGTTGTAATAAATACCGTGGGCATCCATCAGCTGCTCGTGATTTCCCTCTTCAACGATGTGCCCGTCATCCACAACAAAGATCCTGTCAGCCTTGCGTATTGTTGAAAGCCTGTGTGCGATTACGAAGGACGTACGACCTTTAAGGATCGCTGCGATACCCTGCTGAACCATGAGTTCGTTCTTGGTATCGATGGAACTAGTTGCTTCGTCAAGTATCAGTATCTTGGGATCGGAAATAATGGTGCGGGCAAAAGCAATGAGCTGTCGCTGGCCTACGGAAAGTCCGCTTCCCCGCTCTGCAAGCTCGGTGTCGTAACCTTTTTCAAGTTTCATGATGAACTCGTGGGCATTAACGATCTTGGCTGCATTTTCAATTTCTTCATCCGTTGCATCCAGCTTACCATAGCGGATGTTGTCACGTATGGTACCCGAAAACAGGAAATTATCCTGGGTCATGATTCCCATCTGCTGTCTCAGACTTTCGATGGTCACGTTCTTAATATCATGTCCGTCAATGAGTACCGCACCTTCCTCAGGATCGTAGAACCTGCTGATAAGGTTGACTATTGTTGTTTTACCTGCGCCCGTAGGGCCTACAAGTGCTATTGTTTCTCCCGGTTTAATGGCAAAAGAAACATCTTTTAATACTTTTACTTTGTCCTCATAGGCAAAAGTAACGTTGTCGAAAACCACTCCACCTTCGATGGGCGGAAGCTCTGTGACACCAGTTTCATCACTGATCTCGGGTGCCGTATCAAGTACATCAAACACACGCTCTGCAGCCGCAATGTTGGTCACAAGCTGGTTGTAAAAATCACCGAGGCTTGAAATGGGCTGCCAGAAAAGTCCGATGTAGCTTCCGAAGGCTATGAGTGTACCGATTGTAAGGTTATCGATCCCGATTATCTTGATGGCCGCAAAATACATTGCAAAGGAACTTATGGCCCAGCCGATCTCGATAAAAGGATTGTAAAGATCGTTGATCCTTACCGCCTTAAGGAAGCTTTCCTTGTGCTCCTTCAAAAGTTCGTCAAAGGTTTCAAGGGTTTCTTCTTCCGCGGAATAGGACTTAACAATGCGGATTCCCGCGATCTCCTCGTGGATGAAGGCCGCTACGTTTGATGATTTTCTGCGGACGTTCTTCCAGTTTTTGTGGCACAGGTTTTCAAGTGCCGTTATTGAAACGATCAAAAGCGGGAAGCCCGCCATTGCAAACAATGCAAGGCGCCAGTCCTTAATGAGCATGATTACCACTATCCCAACAAGCAGGATGGAATCGGGTATCAGGGTAAGTACCAGGTTGGACATTACATTGTTAAGCGAATTAACATCACTCATTACACGGGATAAGATCTTTCCTGTAGGTCTTGAGTCAAAGTACTTAAAATCCAGTGTCTGTAAGTGTTCGAAAACCTCTTCCCTGATGGTCTTTACCGCGTTGTTGGTTACCGTTGCCATCATGTGCATACGAAGCTTTACAAGCAGTATCCACACGATATTAACGGCAAGGGCTGCGGCGATCAGGCCGATGAGCCCCTTAAAGTTCCCCGGTGTAATGTAATCATCTATTGCGGATTCGATGAACAGCGGGTTCACGATGCTTACCGCAACACAATAGATCATTATAAATAAAACGATTATGATCTTCTTTTTGTATTTAAGAAGATACTTTAAAAGTCGGCCGATGGTCTCACGCTTGCTGACATCGGAAACCCACTCGTCTTCTTTTATTGCATTTATAGACATAAAAATACCTCAAAATTCAAAATATAAGATCCTTCGACTCCTGCCGCCCTCTAAAAGAGAACGACAGTCGCTCAGGATGACATTTGTATCACAAATATACTTAGTTTTTCTCCCTTAACAGGCGGCAGACATAGCGGGCCGGTCTGCCCCCTTAACAGGCGGCAGACATACCGTACTGCGAAACATAAGTTTCATAGTAAAGTCCCTTCTTTGCAAGCAGTTCATCGTGCGTACCGCGTTCTTTAATCTTTCCTTCATCAAGGACTATGATCTCATCCGCGTTCTTAACCGCACTGATTCTGTGGGCGATGACGATCTTGGTTGTACCATTGAATTCGTCCAAGGTTTTCTGGATCTCACGCTCAGTTTCCATGTCAAGAGCAGACGTTGAATCGTCCATAATAAGGATCGGGCAGTTCTTTGAAAGGGCTCTTGCAATGCTGATACGCTGCTTCTGTCCTCCGGATAGTCCCACGCCTCTCTCGCCTATGACGGTTTCGTATTTGTCATCCATTTTCTCGATAAAATCGCTGGCACAAGCCTTTCTTGAGGCTTCTTTTACCGTCTGTTCGTTGATTCCGGGACGGTCTCCCAGGCGGATGTTCTCTGAGATCGTGTCAGAAAAAAGAAATACATCCTGCATTACAAGCGAGATCGATGATCTTAACTGATGAAGGCCAAGCTCTCTTATATCCACACCGTCAAGCCTGATGGTTCCGTCAGTTGCATCGTAAAGCCTTGAAATAAGGGATACGATGGAAGTCTTGCCGGATCCGGTAGCTCCCATGATGCCAAGAGTCTTGCCGCTCTTAAGGTTAAAACTGATGCCTTCAAGAATGTTGTGCATGTCCTCCTTGTGGAAGGAAACATTGTCAAATTCGATGTCGCCGCGAATGTTTTCAAGCACAACCGGATCTGCGGGCTCCGTAATGGTAGGCTCGGTTTCGTAGATCTTGTTGATCTTTTTGTAGCTTGCGATGGCGCTTGCAAAAGAATTGGTAAGCCATCCGAGCATCTCCATGGGCCACACGATATTGTTTGAGTAGGCAACAAAGGCCGATACCATACCAAGGGTCATGTTGCCCTTCATAAAGAAGTAGCCTCCGAGAAGCAGCACAAGGAAAGGCACGATCTTTGATATAAACTGAAAGTAAGGATAGTATTTAACGAAGGTCTCCGTTTCCTTAATGTTCAGTTCGCAGTACTTGTCGTTATGCTCCTTGAATTTCTTGATCTCATATTTCTCACGAGCAAAAGCCTTAACGGTACGGACTCCGCCGATGTTCTCCTCGGCTGTTGTGTTAAGTACCGCATTTTCCTCGGAAATATCGTCATAAACCTTGTCGAGTTTCTTTTCCATTATTACGGCAAGATATCCGCAGATACCCATTGCAATGATGGGAATCAAAGTCATGGGAAGATTTAACTTTGCCATGCAGAAAAGAATGATGACTGTATGTACGGTAACCTCAATTAGAAGCATGGAAACATAGGAAATAGCGTCCCATATCCTGTCTACGTCATCCTTGACTCTGGCCATTACCTCGCCGGTGTTATTCTTGTCAAAGAACTGTGTATCAAGGCTTTCAACATGCACAAACAGGTCACGGCGAAGCTTCATGGCTACGTCCACACTGGATTTATCAAACATGTACTCCTTAATATACTGAAAAAGAAATCGTCCGACACCGATAAGCATGATGCCTGCAAGCAATATGGTCACATTGGTGTAATCCCTGCCAAGAATCACATCATCCACGATATGCATGATGATCTGGGGGCTTAACATATCAAGAGATACGGATATGATAAGTGCCGAAAAGCCCACAAGGAGCTTCCGCCAGTTTCTTAACATGTATTCTTTGATCTTAAACTTAGGGTTAAGTTTAATCTTTTCTTTTTTATTCTTTTTGTCTTCCTGTTTTGTTTCTGTAGTATTGATAATAATCCCTCCCCTGTATTGAAACGTTTCCGGACCCTGCATGCTCCGTAGGCGCAAAAAAATCCCGGTAAGTTATAAACCTACCGGGATAAGCATGCATATGTATCGCGTAAGATTAAGCGATAGAAAGTCCGGAGGTATACGTATTAATGCTGTAATTTCTGTTGGTTCTGATTCTGTTATTCATTGTACGTTCCTCCTTTCCTTTAATCTGGTTTTCAACAACACGTTAAGGATAACCCTATTCCGATGCATTTGTCAAGCGGTTTCCGTAATGAGCTGCAAGCCATAACGGTCCGTACCAGGGAATACCGTCGTCTATGATAGCATCAGTGCCTTTGATCACTACCCTGTACTTCACGTCTTTGTAGGTATATTCATACACAAGAGTGATGTCCGGATGATCTTTAAGTTTGCGCATGATGTCCACAGGAAGCGAATCTCCGGATTTAATATTTACTGTTCCGTTTCCGGCTTCGATCGCTAAAGCCAAAGCAGTATCAAACTTTTCCTCCATCCTGTCTGTGTAAGACTTACTCTCCGCAGGTGCCGGTGCAGGTGCGGGCAAAGATGAAGAAGAATACGACGGTCCGGACGTATTTCCACTGGATTTTTCCCCTATGGTAACCTCTACACAGGCAGGGTCAATACCATTATGATTACCGTCTCCCTCAACCTTATACCAGACATAGTATGTGCCTTTAGCCGATTTCTTGGGAACACCTGAACCCCATCCGGTTGTGGGTGCGGTTTTTTTGCTGTCTCCAATGGCATAAAGAATATCTCCTCCATCAGCTAAGCCTTCCTCAACAAGTTCCTGCTCAGTACCGTTTTCTGTAAGCGTAAGTGCTTTAGGCTGCGTCTTGATCGATGAAGAAGCCTTATTTATGGTGACTGTTGCAGTTCCTGTGTAAGTATCGAAACTTGAATGGGTTACTTCGTAATAAACCGTTAAAGGTGAATCCTCCACGTTTGTTATGGTCGGGGATTCCGTGAGATTACATGTGCCGGAAGTTATGCCGTATTTGACCGTTGCGCCCTGAGAAGGTTCCGTCACGGTAACGGTAATTCCGTGAGGCCTTCCGTCATAGGTACAGGTCACAGAATTGCCGCTTACTGTCATGGGATGCTCTGTTATGCTCCAGGTCCTACTTACGGTACCGGTATAATTACCCTGCCCTGTAACAGTCAGGGTGTGAGCGCCCTTATCAGTTGCTGTATTTCCTGCAATTGTATAGTCAACACCCTCAGTAAGATTATCACTCCCATGTTTAACCGTTACGCTAACAGTCTGTGTTGTTCCGTCATATTGAAGCTGGTTACTGCCAAGAGTAACATCAGCATCATTTAAGGATATCAGATCAACGGTAACAGTTGCAACATTAGAATCAACGGTCTTAGCCATGCCATTTCCATTGCTTATTCCTGTTACTCTGCAGAAATAGTAATGATTTCCTACTGAAAGATTATCCGGTAAGTTGTAAGAATCATAAATTTCATTGGTGATCGGTGTTGCATTAGTTTTATTAACATCATCACACTCGTACCACTGGTAAAGTACATTAGCGACCGAAGTTGATACACTTAAAACCTGATCATTATATCCGCCATAGGTTAAGGATGATGCCAATCCGGGCTGACCGGTAATTGTAACTTCAGGCTCTGCTAAACCTTTCAATGAAAACGATTCCGGAGTTGAGCCGTGTTGAAAGTCAAAATAATCGCTACCGTATAGACCGGTGAAAGCGTTATTGGTAGCAGAATCGCGATCAGTAGCAAAGCCTGCGCAGGCATTCTTTATTTTATCTTTCTTACTAGAGGGATCGTCACTTAAAAAAGGATCCGTAGCTTTAGACCATTTACTATCACTCCAGTCGATATTCTCCAATCTATAATACTGGCTGTAATCTCCAGGACAATGCTGTCCATAAATAATAGTATTGTCGCCCTTATATCGGCACTCTGCTATATAATTCGTATACTCCAATGCGGCATTTTCAGCTGTATACAATATATTTGGCACACGCCCCGCAAACTGTCCGGCATCATTGTTATACGCTTTACGTTCAATCTGAGCATTACCGATCACTATTGACCTTGCTATTACTGCATTGACCATTAAATCGCCCACTATGCCTCCAGCATAATCTAAACTCTTAACATTCGATTTATTGTAGCAATGCCATATGTTTCCACCTTCAAGGGTTCCGACAATTCCTCCCGCCAAATAGCCGCCATCAACAAGGCCTTCATTATAGCAACATATTACAGACTCTGTGGCAAATCCCAGAATTCCGCCTAAATAATCATTTGCATGACGACTTTTAACAGTACCCTCATTATGACAAAAAGCAATTCTATTACTTTGAGTTT
The DNA here is from genome assembly GCA_024695575.1 of Lachnospiraceae bacterium. Taxonomy (GTDB): domain Bacteria; phylum Bacillota; class Clostridia; order Lachnospirales; family Lachnospiraceae; genus UBA1258. Next base: position 28,830 of record JAILHY010000043.1, on the reverse strand, counting down.
TCCCGGCTATACCTCCAACTATGGCGTGCGCATTCATTGTACTTACAGAAGAAACTGTGCCATAATTGTGGCAAATATCAACATATCCATTCGCATCTCCAAAGACTCCTCCTAAACGGTCAGCATTCGCGGTAACGCTTGCATAATTAATGCATCTGCTGGCTCCGCCGCTATTGACAAAACCGGCTATTCCGCCAACATTAGTCTGTTCAACTGTTTCGTTAACAGTAACGGAAAGGATTCCAATAAATACACAGTTTTCAATCTTAAATGCCCCTCCGGCAATACCACCGATATAGGGAGCTCCACTGCCACTATAGGTAACACTGATATTAAGATTACCATAGACACGAAGGTTTTCTATACTTGCTGTGTCCAACGCATTTCCAAATAAACCGATATACCTCACATCTGATTTTACGCTGTTCAGATTATATATACTATGTCCATTCCCATCGAAAAATCCTTTAAACTTGTAGTTATCATCATCTGTTCCGACAGGGGTCCATTCTTTGCTGTTAAGATCAATATCACTTGTTAGTTTAAGGTACTTACCCGTATAATTATTTCCATCATTTACGCTCTTTGCAAGATACGCAAGCTGAGCCGGAGTGGCTATCTCATAGGGTGCGGAACGGCTACCGTCTCCTGCCGCAAATCCGGTCGCAACAGACCCATCCCATGGTGTAGGCTTTGCGGAAGCCGCATAAGCCTTAACCGAAGCACCTGGGACCAGTTCAGTCCCCACTAAAATAAGTGCAGCACATAAAAGCACTGCACCTATACGCCTAAAGATGTTGTGATCATTTCTTTTCATATTTTACCCCTGTTCCTTTAGTGTAACCATACCAACTATCAGTCAAATTCCCTCTAAAATATACTGCTTTACTCATCAAATTTCAAGAAATAATCTGCTTCTTAGGAAACCAGAATAAAAAAGAGCCCGAACGTTATTAACCGTTCGGGCCCTTATGAAACTATTTAAGCGATCACTATTAAGCGTTAACGATCTGACCGAAATCAGGCTTAAGGCTTGCGCCACCGATAAGTCCGCCGTCGATGTCGGGCTTAGAAAGGAGCTCAGCTGCATTGCCTGCATTCATAGATCCGCCGTACTGGATGCGAACTGCTTCTGCAGTAGCTGCATCATACATCTTAGCGATAAGATCACGGATAAGCTTGCAGACTTCTTCTGCCTGATCAGCAGTAGCGGTCTCGCCTGTACCGATAGCCCAGATAGGCTCGTAAGCGATAACAAGATTCTTTACCTGATCAGCTGTTACGTCTGTAAGATCCCACTTGATCTGTCTCTCTATCCATTCTTTGTAGGTGCCTGCCTTACGAAGTGCAAGGGACTCACCGCAGCAAAGGATGGGCTTAAGGCCGGCTGCAAATGCCTTCTTAACCTTAGCATTGATAAGGACATCGTTCTCACCAAAGATATCTCTTCTCTCGGAATGACCGATGATGATGTACTCTACACCTGCATCCTTGAGCATGGGTGCGGATATCTCACCTGTGAAAGCGCCCTTGTCTTCAATGTAGAAGTTCTCAGCGCCTACATGTACGTTTGTACCCTTAACAGCGTTAACTACGGGTACGATATCGATAGCGGGTACGCAATAAACTACGTCAACGTTATCGTTCTTAACAAGATCTTTTAATTCTGCACAGAGTGCAACTGCCTCGCTGGGAGTCTTGTTCATCTTCCAGTTGCCGGCAATGATACGTCTTCTTGCCATTAGTGTTTCCTCCAGATTATACTCCGCGTCCGGAAACCGGCTAACACTTTCTCACTTGGTGACCAGCGCTTTTGCTCGGATATGTGTTATCGGCTATATCTAATCCATTCAAGCGCCATTCGGGCTGCCTCATCGCAAGCGAAGAGGCATATCCTCTCAAAAGTGGGTCAAATCGTTCGAAAGTTGTTCCCGGTGTTCCGTCCGCTCTTTGTAATTATTTACTTATCGTCCGCTGCATATACACCGGGAAGTTCCTTGCCCTCTAAGAACTCAAGGGAAGCGCCGCCGCCGGTGGAGATGTGGCTCATCTTGTCGCCAAGACCCATCTGGTTAACAGCTGCTGCGGAGTCACCGCCGCCGATGATGGTGGTTGCGGTAGAATCAGCAAGTGCCTTTGCTACGGAAAGAGTACCCTTTGCAAGAGTGGGGTTCTCGAATACGCCCATAGGTCCGTTCCAAACAACGGTCTTAGCGGACTTAACAGCATCAGCGTAAAGCTCTGCGGTCTTGGGTCCGATATCAAGACCTTCCATGTCAGCAGGAATTGCCTTTGAATCAACTACGGATACCTCAACAGGTCCGTCGATGGGATCAGGGAAAGCCTTAGCGATGGTGGTATCAACAGGAAGAAGGAGCTTCTTGCCAAGCTTCTCTGCCTTAGCCATCATTTCCTTACAGTAATCGATTTTCTCCATATCTACAAGAGACTTACCGATCTCATAACCCTGTGCCTTAAGGAAGGTGAATGCCATACCGCCGCCGATGATGAGGGTATCGCACTTCTCAAGAAGGTTATTGATAACGTTGAGCTTATCAGCAACCTTAGCGCCACCGAGAATAGCTACGAAAGGACGTACAGGATTTTCTACTGCGTTGCCAAGGAAGTAGATCTCCTTCTGCAGAAGGTAACCAACTGCACAGTTGCCGCATTTAGCGCGAACAAACTTGGTAACAACAGATACGGAAGCGTGTGCTCTGTGTGAAGAACCGAAAGCGTCGCATACATAGTCATCGCAAAGATCTGCAAGTTCCTGAGCGAACTTCTCGCCTGCCTTCTCGGGCTTGGTTTCTTCTTCCATACGGAAACGGGTATTCTGAAGAAGAACAACGTCTCCTTCCTTCATAGCTTCAACAGCTTTGGTAGCTGCGTCGCCGGTAACGTTGTTATCAGCTACGAAAACAATTTCTTTGCCAAGTTTAGCGGAAAGAGCCTTAGCTACGGGAGCAAGGGATTCCTTCTCGTTAGGTCCTTCTTTAACTTTGCCAAGGTGGGAGCAAAGGATAACCTTGCCGCCGTCCTTCATAAGCTTCTGAATTGTGGGAAGAGCTGCAACGATACGGGTATCGTCTGTGATCTCGCCGTTCTTAAGGGGTACGTTGAAGTCGCAACGAACAAGGACTCTCTTACCCTTAGCGCTAAAATCGTCAACTGACTTTTTGTTAAGTGCCATATGTAAAAACCTCCATTTTTTATTAAGATCCTTCGACTCCGGCTTCGCCTCCGCTCAGGATGACAAAAAGGAGCTCAGGATGACATTTCAAAAAAGGACCCGGCCCTATGCGGACCGGGCCCATAAGCTCATATAGTCGCCTTAAACTTATTTGAGAAGGCTTCCGAAGTGCTTGATGGTACGAACCATCTGAGAGGTGTAGGAATTCTCGTTGTCATACCATGAAACAACCTGAACCTGAGTGGTTCCGTTGTCAAGAGGAAGAACCATGGTCTGAGTTGCATCAAAGAGTGAACCATAGGTCATGCCGATGATATCGGAAGAAACGATTTCGTCGGTGTTGTAACCGAAGGACTCGTTGGAAGCAGCCTTCATAGCGTCGTTGATCTGCTCTTTGGTAACATTACCTTCAACAACAGCGGTAAGGATGGTGGTAGAACCGGTAGGGGTAGGAACACGCTGTGCTGCGCCGATGAGCTTACCGTTCAACTCAGGGATAACAAGGCCGATTGCCTTAGCTGCACCTGTTGAGTTGGGAACGATGTTGCAAGCTGCTGCACGAGAACGTCTCTTGTCGCCCTTTCTCTGAGGTCCGTCAAGAGTCATCTGGTCGCCGGTGTAAGCGTGAATTGTGCACATGATACCGGACTTGATGGTTGCAAGATCGTTAAGAGCCTTAGCCATAGGAGCAAGGCAGTTGGTGGTGCAGGAAGCTGCAGAGATGATCTTGTCATCCTTTGTAAGATTCTTGTGGTTAACATTGTAAACGATGGTAGGAAGATCATTACCTGCGGGAGCAGAAATGATAACGTGCTTAGCACCTGCATCGATGTGAGCCTGTGCCTTATCCTTGCTTGTATAGAAACCGGTACACTCAAGAACAACGTCTACACCAAGCTGTCCCCAAGGAAGGTTCTTAGCATCTGCTTCCTTGTAGATGGTGATCTTCTTGCCGTCTACGGTAATGGAATCTTCACCGAAAGAAACCTTGTCGCAGAGTGCGTAACGACCCTGTGTGCTGTCGTACTTGAGAAGATGTGCAAGCATCTCAGGGCTGGTAAGATCGTTGATTGCAACGATTTCAAAGCCTTCAGCTCCGAACATCTGTCTGAATGCAAGACGTCCGATACGTCCAAATCCGTTAATTGCTACTTTAACTGCCATTTTCAAATCCTCCTGGATATTCTATTTGTCCGACAATCCAAAACAAAAGATTGTCAAAATATTGTCAGCGCAATTATTTTAATTGATTTATATGTAAAAAGCAATAGCGACTTATATAAAATTCTTATTAAATACAAGTATTGACTGCACAATTTTACCATAACGTGTATAATAACACTAAAGATTATCATAGATAAGGAGACAAATAATGCCGATATTTGCAGACCAGCACTTACACTGTAGCTATAGTCCTGACTCGAAAGCCACCATGAAGGAAATGGCTGAATCCGCTTTTTCAAAAGGGCTTAAACATATTTCTTTTACCGATCATAATGATTTCGAAGCCCCTGATTACCCCGAGTACCCCAAGGGATGCTGGGATCTTAACGTGGATTCCTATCTTTACGAGATACTTAAGCTTCGCGAAGAATACAGGGACAAAATGTTTGTGGGATTCGGTATAGAGATCGGCCTCCTTCCCGAAGCTTTCAGGCAGAACGCAGTCCTTGCCCACTCCCATGAGTTTGATCTTGTACTTGGATCTGTTCACTTCATTGACGGGCTTGATATATATGACAATAAATTCTTTGAAAACCGCGATATTCGCAGCGCTCTTGGCGACTATTTCCGTGCCATTCGTGATAACATCGTGAAATTCAACAATTTCGACGTTCTGGCTCACATGGATATGCCAACCAGGGTCATGCCATATCCCGAGGATGATTATAAGCCTGAGGAACACAAAGACATAATAGACGATATCCTTAATTACCTGATAGAAAATGAAAAAGGCATTGAGCTTAACATGAGTTCCCTTTCCAAGGGTAAAAAGAATCCATGTCCCAATGCCTATATTCTGAAGAGATATAAAGAACTCGGCGGCGAGATCGTTACCGTAGGCTCCGATGCCCACCGCCCCGAGATTGTCGGCACACATTTTGATGTGGCGGCTGATATACTTGCCGATTGCGGATTCAAGTACTACTGCACCTTTGAAAACCGCACAGCCACCTTTGTGAAGCTTTAATTCATGCTTCGAAGATATCTGACACTTTCTGCGAGAACATCGGCAGTGTAACGGATCTCTTCCTCAGTATTCTCGAAACTTAACGTAAATCTGATTGAAGATGCCGCCTCTTCTTTTGACCGTCCCATGGCCGTCAGAACATGAGACGGCTCTTTTGATGACTGGTTACAGGTTGCACCTGTCGACGCACATATTCCCTTCATATCAAGCAATATCAGAAGGGACGTTCCAACTATACCCGGAATGCTTATGTTTAAGCACCAGGGAGCGGTCTTATCACTGTCTATATACCCGTTAAGCCTAACATCCGGGATCTTTTCCTTTATCAAATCAAAAAGAAGTTGTTTTAATTTCTTTTGCTTATCGACAGAATCCAGAAAATGACTTTCCGAATACTTTAAAGCTGCGTTCATTCCCGCAACGCAGGGAGTGTTCTCCGTGCCGCCCCGCATGCCCATTTCCTGGCCGCCGCCGTAAATAAATGGTGAAATAGGAGTTCCGCGCCTTATATACAGAAATCCTGTCCCCTTAGGGCCGTGAAACTTGTGTGCGCTGGCACTTAAGAGATCAACATTCAGCGAGTTTACATCAACAGGCACTTTACCGACAGCTGCAACCGCATCGGTATGCATAATGATACCGCGCTTTCTTGCCGCCGCGCCAACTTCGCTTACCGGCTGGTAAACACCCGTCTCGTTATTAACAAGCATCATTGAAATGAGGAAAGTATCCGGACGAATAAGCGATAATACGCTGTCCGCACTGACAAAACCGCCTGAATCAGGCTTTGCAAAAGAAATACCGTACCCCAATGACCCCAATGTGTTAAGCGTATTCATTACCGCGTGATGTTCGATGGCGGTACTGATTATATGGCCCTTACCTGCCTTGAGCGCTGTCCCCACAAGCGCCCAGTTATCGCTTTCAGAGCCACCGGACGTAAAATAGATCTCATTATCAAAAGCCTTAAGGGAAGCGGCTATATCCGTTCTTGCCCTGTTTATAATTCCCTTGGCCTCTACGCCCTTTGTATATACTCCGGAAGGATTGCCGTACTCCTCCGAAATCACCTTATTCATTGCGTCCACTGCATCTTTACATATTGGAGTGGTCGCTCCGTTGTCGAGATATACAGTTTCCATGGCTATCCTCTGGGATGAGCCTTCTGATATTCGTCTCGCAACTTGGAATGACCCATGTTGGCATAGATAAGTGTAGTGGAAATATCCGAATGACCCAGCATTTCCTGTACTGCGTGAAGGTCTGCTCCGTTCTCAACAAGGTGAGCTGCAAAAGAATGTCTTAATGTATGAGGCGTTATATCCGCATCAATGCCCGCCTTCTTGGCGTAGAACTTGATAAGCTTCCAGAAACCCTGTCTGGACATGGGCTGTCCGCTGCAGTTTACAAAAAGAACATCCTCGGTGCCTGTCTCAAGCATGCTGTCACGCACCGGTCCAAGATAAGCGGTAAGAGCCTTCTTGGCTTCGTGACCGAAGGGAATGACTCTTTCCTTATTTGAATCCTTGCAGGCAAGAAGCCCCATCTGAAGGTTAAGATCGGAAAGCTTAAGTCCTATAAGCTCGGAAACTCTGATGCCTGTAGCATAAAGAAGCTCAAGCATAGCCTTGTCTCTTATATCCTTGGGTGTGTTACCGTTAGGCTGTTCAAGGAGCTTGACTACTTCCTTGGTGGTAAGGATCTCGGGAACCTTCTTCTCTACCTTGGGAGCTTTAAGTCCCGTGGAAATGTCGGAAGAAATAAGACCCTCCTTGTTAAGATAATGCGAAAAGCTCTTAATGCAGGCTATGTTACGTGAAACCGTAGCCGCAGAGAAATTGTTGTCATGAAGATATGCTATATATTCGGAAAGATTGTCGGAATTAAGGGATGACACGGAAACAACACCACGCTCTTCCATAAATGCGCGAAGCTTGTTAAGATCGCGTCTGTAGGAAAGCTCGGTGTTGATCGAAACCTTTTTAACATTATGTAAATATGAGATGAATCCGTCGATTTCCCGTTCCACGTTGTTTCTCTCCGGACAAAAAGATTATTGTTAACGAAATATGTTAACCGCAAAATAATTATATAGGGTAATTTTGAGAATTGCAAACAGAAATTTTGCAGGATTTATGCGGATTTCGAGGCTCTCGGAATGGAAATACCATATGTCGGATTATGTGAACTAAAGATGTACTACATATAGGAAAATGAATGTGAAAGAATTATTTAACAAAAATTGTTGATTCATACATAAAGGATACGCTCACGCGAACTGCAAAAAGTTATGAACAGTACGCTACCGGCCAGCAAATAGTGATTTCTCGGCGGGTGCGAATCCCGTGTGCCCGCCGTAAAAGCCACACGGCATACGTTTCGCAAAGCCTGCGAAATCAATTTGCTGCTCCGTTCGCTTATGTTGTTGATAGGACAGCAGACTCGGAAAGAAGAGTTCTCCGCAGGACTTTCCACAGCGACCGGTTCTTAGCGAGGTTCTCCACGAGCTTAGAACCCTGCGAAGCAGGGGCGGTTGAGCCCGTTGCGCGAGGACATTAGCGCAAGCGTGTCCGAGGAGAACTGCTTGTTTTCGAGGATGCGTGACATTCAAGTGCTTTATGCTCGTTTCGGAAGCGTCACATTCATACAGATAATGAAATAGAAAGAACCGCCTTACGCGGTTCTTTTAAAAAACTCGGTTATTTACTTCAGTTCTCTCAAGAACTCCTCTATCCTGTTGAGTCCCTTCGTGATCTGCTCCATGCTGATCGCATAAGATAATCTGATATGCTCAGGGAAACCGAAATCTCCGCAGGGGATTACCGCAACCGCTCTTTCTTCAAGGAGCTTCGACGCGAAATCCTTGGCATCCTTTATCTTCTCGCCCTTGTATTTCTTTTTAAGGACTTCACTGATATCGATAAAGAGGTAGAACGCACCCTGGGGCTTTAAGATGTCCACATAGGGCATGAGTTTAACTCTCTCGTACATATAGAGTCTTCTCTTGTCAAATTCCTTGCGCATCTTTTCGATGGTGTCCTGAGGGCCGTTTAACGCCTCAACGGAAGCATACTGCGCGATGGAATTGGGGTTGCTGGTGGCATGGGACTGGATAGCGGACATGAGCTTCGCAATCTCAACTGAAGAGGCTGTATATCCGATACGCCAGCCGGTCATGGCATAGGCCTTGGAAAGACCGGAACAGGTAATGGTTCTTTCGTAGATGTCCTTGCCGAGGCTTGCGATACTTACATGCTCTGCATCGTCGTAGATAAGGTTTTCGTACATCTCATCCGCAACCACATATATGTCACGTTTTACAACAACCTTGGCAATGGCCTCGAGCTCCTTGCGGGAATAAACCATACCGGTGGGGTTGTTGGGGGAATTAAGGACAAGTGCTTTGGTCTTGTCGGTAATCGCAGCCTCAAGCTGTTTAGCCGTGATCTTATATCCGTTTTCCTTGGTTCCGTATACGAATACGGGCACACCGTCGGAAAGCTTAACCATTTCGGGATAAGAAAGCCAATAAGGTGCCGGGATGATAACTTCATCGCCGGGATTTAAGATAGCGTCAAACACATTGGAAAGACCGTGCTTTCCTCCGTTGGAAATTACGATCTGGTTGGGGGCATAATCAAGCCCGTTGAAATCTCTGAACTTACGGGAAATCGCAGCCTTAAGTTCGTTGGTTCCCGATGCGGGTGTATATTTGGTAAAGCCTGTATCAATGGCCTTAATTGCTGCATCGCAGATGTTCTTGGGGGTATTGAAATCAGGTTCTCCCGCTCCGAATCCTACCACGTCCACACCGCTTGCTTTAAGTTCCTTGGCTTTTGCAGTGATGGCAAGGGTCGAAGAAGGTTTAACGGCCTGAGCCTTAACAGATAATGTAAGTGACATGGCTTCCTCCACAGTCTGATAGTTGACGATTATAATTTATACCAAGGGGAAGTTCCGTGTCAACGGATTTTTGCATTATTGTATACAATTATCCACAATCCCAAAAAACGCAGGTGTTTTTTGTGTATTATGGCTATGACTTATCTGCATGTAAAATAAAGAACCTGGTATCTCCCCGAAACCGCATCAAGGAGCTTCATTCCGCCCTCGTGATTGACCTTGTCAAGGTTTACGAAAGGATCGTCAAGAATGAGCATAGGCTTTTCGCCGGGGTACATGGCGTCCGCAAGGGCAAGCCTCATACAGACACCTGTAAGATCCCTGTAACCGTCACTCAAAAAACCCGTTGAATGAAGCAGACTTCCGTCACTTACCGAAAGATTGAGGTTAGCGTCCATGGTGTAGTCCAATGCGTCATTACCCGTGATGTGCCTGTAATAACTTGAGAAACTCTCCCACAGGGGGCCTATGTATCGCATTGCAAGGTTTTCTTTTGCCTTTAATAAGTAATCCCTGGCGCCTTCAAGGAGGCTTACTCTCTCGCTCTTATCGGCAATTGCTTCCTTAACTGCGTCAAGCCTGTCCTCAAGTTCATCCACGTTCTCGATCCGTTCCATAAAGGCTTCCAGTTGTCTTTTATCTATAGAAAGATTGTCGTTTACGATCTTGATCTCACTGTCCAATGCTCTTTCTCTTGCATCGATCTCTTCAAGAGCCGGGATATCGTCCTCCTGATCCTTTAACAGTTCCTCAACATCGTGGTTTTGCTCAAATTCTTCCTTACGGGCAAGGGCGTCTGAATACAAGCCCTTACTTGACATGTAAGCTTCGCTCTTACGCATAAGTCCCGAAAGCGCTGCGTTAAACTCGTCCTCATTAACAGACAGACCGAAGTCGAAAAAGTAACTCTTTATCTCCGAAACCAGGGCCTCGCACTCTTCTGTCCTGTCGTTGTCTATGAGGCGTTTTTCTTTTTCAAGAAGGACGTTATAATCGTGGCAATCCCGATACAGGATCTTAAGATCCGCAGAAACGGTCTCGGGGTTATAAAGCATGCCGTTTCCCGTAAGCACGGACTCAGCCAGGAGATTTGATTTGCCTATCTTATCGTCAAGCTCCTTAATCTCTGAATCAAGCTTTGCTATCCTTGAATCAAGCATGGCAATGTCGCGGTTTCCAGCATTCACGCGGAGTAAACATACTATCAGATCAAGCAAAATAAGCCCCGCTCCTGCGCCAAGCATCACAAACAGCTTTCCGCTGTCTACGTTTTCTTTAAGATAATCCTTAAGGAACAGTACCGCCGCAACAAGAAGAACACTTCCCAGTGCAAGGAAAAATACAGCCTTTGCAGACTTTTTCTTTTTGATGAGTTCGGTACGTTCGAAATCAAGGTCTCCGGCCTGCTTATCCTTCTCTCCCGCTTCCCTGTCAAAAGAAGCCACGGAATAGACAGCGGCAGTAGCCTCCTCAACCTGTTTTAAGGCGGCTTCCGGATCCTTGATCCTGTTTCTGTAGGAAGATAGCTCTTCCCTTTCCTCGCTGCAAAGTTCAAAACCCGCCATAGTCTTTCTTAGCTTTGAAAGTGAAGCGGATCTTTCCATAATAAGATTAATGGAATCGGAAACTTCGCCCGTTCCGTGATAATTTAAGCTTTCCTTTGCTTCGTTTAAGGAAACTTCTTTTGCCTTAAGATCTTTTATAAGGTTATCAATGGTTTCCCTGTCCGTCTTTCTCTTAAGATTCAGGGATGCCTGCTTTCTAAGTTCCGTAAGCTTTGCTTTCTCTTCAGTAAGGGATGCTATCTTCTTTTTGGACTCGTCAATTCGCGCCCTTATACTGTCAGCCCCGCTTGAGGCATCGGAATCGGCCAATATCCTAGCTTTAAGTTCCGTGACGCTGTCCTTTAACTTGTATATTTCGCCGGTCTTGCGGGTAGCGCTTAATGCGTTTAACTCGTCCTTGATCTTAGCTTCAATGGTATCAAAGCGGTTAAGATCCAGGTGATCCGAAATGTTTCCAAGCTTAGCGTTAATGTCCGCGGTGGCATCGGAATACCCTGCCTCACTTTGTTTGATGAAAACGGTCCTTGCAAAAGAATCCGCGTTAATCTTAAAGAGCTCTTCGCCCAGTTTCTCAGTATAATCCGAACTTACAAGCTTGGTGTCATAATCCCTAAGTTCAAACACGTCGTCTGCTGATTTGCTCCCAAAGGATCTGAAAACCTCGTAGCGCTTGCCACCTGCTTCAAAAACAAGAGAGCCTCCGAAAGTCCCGCCCTGCCAGGGCTTATAGTGTTTTCTTTCGCATACGGTCTCATCACGCTTGCCGTCACCTTCAAGTCCGTAGAGCATGGCCTTCACAAAGGCGCTGAGAGTAGACTTTCCCCAGCCGTTACGCTCTTCGATCCGATTGAGCCCCTCGGTAAAAGAAAGCTTAAGATCATGAAGTTTGCCGAAATTGGCGATATTACAGCTTATTATCCTCATGAGCGCACCTCCGAGAAAAGCTCAAGTCCGGTCCTTACTATGGCAGCTTTTCTGTCGTCCGACAGAGATTCATCCGCCATAACGGTCCTTACAAACTCGCCCTTTAAAGTCATGTCGTTAATGTAGCTTTCCATGGATACTTTCAGCTTCGTTTCATCCGAAACCTTGGAAAAATAATAATCATCCCCTATGGAAGCCGCGATGAACCTTAAATCCTTCTCGCATTCAACGTCCACTTCGCCCGTAAGGATCACTTTTACCATGTCCTTACTCTGCGCCTCTGAGCCATGGAGAGTTTCTTTTACCCGCTCGGCGATATCAAATGTATTGTTAAGCCCGGAAATATCCACCTGCTCAAGGTATACCTTTCTTTTGGCAAAAGAAACAAAAGAATCCTTAACGCTGCCGGTTTCCGTATCGACATCAAGAAGCACAAATCCGTGATCCCCGGGTTCGTCAAAGCCGCGAGCCTCCAAACATCCCGGATAGCAGTATCTCGCCATGGAATCAAGCTCACAAGACTTATACTCGTGAACATGCCCAAGAGCCAGATAGTTAATTCCCTTATTCTTAAAGAGCCTTAAATTGATGGTCTCCGCCTTGTCTTTGGACGCAGTTTCCGCTTCCTGACCGTGGAGCATGACAATATTTACTTTGGAAGGATCCGGTGCGAAATTCTGCTGAACAGACTGTGAATTGGCGGACGTTAACTCGACGCCGTGAATCTTTATGCCATCAAGATCGTATTCTTTCCAGCTGTCATCAAAAAGAAAGAGATTATCCGGAATATCGGAAAGTTCATCAATGAAACTCTCGGAATCATGATTGCCCTTAAGAAGGTAAAAAGAAATACCGGGGTGATCCTTAATTGAATTAAGGACCATGTTCTCGGTAAATTTGGTGACACGCCCCGTATCGAACATGTCACCGCAGATCAAAACCGCGCGAACGTTTTGCTCCGCCGCGTAGTCCGTAAGTCTTTTGAAATTCTCCGTAAGCTCCCTGCGCCTGTCAGATGCGAGTTCTTTGGAAAGATTGGTACTTAGTCTTGAATCCAAATGAAGATCGGCACAATGAATAATAAGCATATATCAATCTCCTAAATCTTGATCTCAACCCACTTACCCTGACGGAATCTGATCCCTGCAAGGACGAAACGGGCCACCTGATCTGCAAGGACACCGGACCAGATACCAACGATCCCGAATCCCAGGATATAACCGCCAAGATATGAAACGCCGGTACGAACAATCGTTACACCGATTATGGAAGCAATGGCCGTATAGAGCGTATCTCCCGCGCCGCGAAGACATCCCATGTAGATAACCTGAGCTATCTGGAAAAGCACGACGAACATCACAACTCTCATGATGGATACGCCTATGTCAACAATATATTCTTCTTTAAAGAAAGCACGCATCATAGGCCTTGCACCGAAGAAATATACAAACAGGAGCACAACGGAAATGACTCCTCCAAGCATCCGGCAGGTGCGACCGTATTCTTTGGCCAGGTCCTTGTTCTTTTCCCCGAGGCTTCGGCCAATGAGGGCAACTGCTGTGGCCTGAAGACCATCTCCGAAGGAAAAAGAAAGACCCATTATATTCATTCCAACCTGATGGGCAGCCATTTCCGCGGTACCCTGCTTGGCTGCCATAATGGCGGTAAGCATGAATCCGACACGCATGAGGATCTGCTCAAAGAAAACGCTGTAGCCAACCTTGACGATTGACTTAAATGCCGTAAGTGAAGGCCTGATCCTGTTCATTACGATATAAGGAAAACTTACAAAACATTCTTTGTCCATTACGGAATAAATGCTCATTCCGCAGGCAACAACGGTACCAAGGACGGTTGCGATGGCTGCGCCCCGGACTTCGAGCTTGGGAAAGCCAAGATGACCGTTTATAAGAAGATAGTTAAATATAACGTTCACGATATTGCTGGTTACGTTGGTACGCATGGTGATCCTTGTATTTCCGGCGCCGCGCTGAGCTGAGTTGATCGCCATGGAAATACAGTTAAAGATCATTCCACCCATGATGATCCTGAAATACTGAACTGCCAGATCATGCGTTTCCGGGTTGGACCCGCAGAACGTAATGATGGGGCTTGCGAAGGCCACAAACAGCGCAGAGAACACAACCACCGTCCCAAGGACCATTCCGAGGGCACTTAAAAGAATGCTGTTTGCGTCATCCTTTCTGTTCTCGCCCCTTCTTCTTGCTACCAGAGCGGAAACCGCCACATTCAGGGCAAAATAAAAAGAAAGTCCCATGAATTTGGGCTGAGTGGTAAGGCCTACAGCCGCCATGGCTTCAGGGCCCATGCCGCTTACCATGTATGAATCAACAAGACCCACAAAGGCGGTAAAAAAAGATTCTATAACCACCGGCCATGCCATATTGACCGTGTTACGAATCAGCTGTCTGTCATATCTTTTAAACATAAAATCACCTTCCCTTTTCACACAAAACTATGTTATAACAATTCTGTAAGATATGCAAATCATGTATATTTGAAGGGGAAAAGAATGGAACAGAAAGACAAAGTATTAATCGACGAGATATACAGGGATATCGTTGCCAAGGAAGCTTTGGTTGCAAGCAGGATCGGCGACAAGATCCCCTATACCACGGATGCAGAGGGACACTTTGATGACAAATCCTCAGACAGGGACATCAACTGGTGGACCAACGGATTTTACGGCGGCATGCTCTGGCTTATGTACAAGGAAACCCACGACTTTAAGTACGCCCAGAAAGCACAGCGCCTGGCAGACAAACTCTCCGTCTGCTTCTTTAATTTCTATCAGCTGGATCACGATATGGGCTTTCTTTGGATGCCCACTGACATAGCGGATTACAGGATCACAGGCTCCGAGACAGGCAGACGTCGCGGTATTCATGCGGCTACCATTCTTGCGGGCCGCTTCAATCCCGCAGGTAACTTTATTCGCGCCTGGAACGACGGTATCGGCAGGGAACACTCCAAGGGTTCCAACGCAGGCTGGTGCATAATTGACTGCCTCATGAACCTGCCCTTACTTTACTGGGCATCTATCGAATCGGGAGATCCCCGGTTTAAAAATGTTGCAATGAAACACGCGGACATGGCCATCAACAATTTCCTTCGTGCCGACGGTTCCGTTAATCACATCGTATCCATCAATCCCGAAACAGGCAAATATGTCGAAAGTTTCGGCGGACAGGGCTACGGCGTAGGTTCTTCATGGACAAGAGGCCAGGCCTGGGCGCTTTACGGCTTTGTATTGAGCTACCTTTATACCGGTGAGGAAAGATATCTCCTTGCATCCAAAAAGGTTGCGGATTACTTTATCATGAACATCCCTGAATCAGGCCTTATTCCCATAGACTTTAAACAGCCGGAAGAGCCCGCATACGAAGACTCCACCGCTGCCGCCATCGCAGCCTGCGGACTCATAACATTGTCTGAAGCGCTTAAAACGAGCCGTGTAAAAGAAAACTTTGCAGAAAAGCCTGAAAACTACGAGGCCGCTGCGCTCCGTCTTATTAAAGCTCTTGCCGAAAACAGGCTTGATCTTGACGATGAGCATGACAATCTGCTTACACACTGTTCAAGTGCTTATCATAACGGTCAGCAGCATATATCGATCATATACGGGGATTACTTCTTCATGGAAGCGATATTTAAGCTACATGGAAGTGAATTCAACATCTGGAAGTGAAATGGATGTCATAGTTTAATAATACGCTCACACGAACTGCAAAAAAGTCATTGCTTCCCGAACGCATCCTCGAAAACAAGCAGTCCTTCCTCGACCCGCTCTCGCCCTTCGGGTTGCAGTCTTCGACAGCGACAGGGCCTCGTGTAGCGGCGTATGTCTGCCTGGACAGGCAGACAGCCATCCCGGCGCTTGAGGGAAGCGTCCTGCTACGCCAGAATCATTCTACAGACTGACATAATTAAGCCCGTTCAAGCGGCACTCGGCCTGACGCACCGCAAAGCGGTGTGTCATACGATCACTGCGTAAAGTCTCGGAATGACTCTTGTTTCCGAGTCTGCTTACGTTTTCCAATGCACAGCGTACGAAAGCAGCAAAACACTTTCGAACGATTTGGCCGAACCGGAGAGAAAATGCACCACTTCTCGGAGGTGGCAGGCCACTCAAGTGAGAAAGTGCTTTTTGCTGTTTCGGAAGCGTCACATTCAACATTGAAACAAAGAAACAATAAAAAAAGGAGTGCTTATGAACTTTAAATCCAAGTCATTAGATCACACCCTTTCCCCGTATACCGGCTTAACCCGGGATTCCTGGATCGAGGCTGGCATCTATATCCTCGAAGGTGTATTCAATAATATAAAGGATTTCGAAGACCCGGTTGTTTTACCCAGAACCGAGACTCAGGTTACGTATCCTCATCTTAACGATACCCCCGAAAACTTAAGGCAGCAGCAGCTTGCAGAGATCTTCGAGGGTCTTACCCGCACTTTCTTTATCGCGGCTCCATTAATCCACGAGCGCCCCGAGCTTACCATTAACGGGATTAACCTGCGGGATTACTACAGCCACCATATTCTTAGAGTCATCGATCCCAAGGATGAGTACTTTGTTGGAAGCTACGAAAGCCTCACCAGACTTACAGGCTCCGATGATCCCACCCGCTGCTATCAGCAGACCGTAGAGACCTGCGCTTTGGTCATTGGCCTGTGGCTTGCGGAAAAAGAAATCTGGGAGGCCTATTGCGCAAATGAAAAGGACCGGATCGCGGAATTTCTTAACGGGTTTGCCTGTGCTCCCACGGTTCCTCAAAACTGGCGTTTCTTTAACATGCTGGACCTTGCTTTCCTTAATATGCACGGTTACAGCATCGATCACGATATAATGACGGATCACGCTCAGGCTGTCCTTGCCTACTACGCAGGGGACGGCTGGTATAGGGACGGTCAGTGCTTTGACTACTATTCCTGCTGGGCATTCAGTCTCTATGCACCCATATGGAATCTCTGGTACGGTTACGATAATCTTCCCTATATCGCCGCCCGGTTTGAAGCTAATTCCAACAGCCTTATGGATAACTATCCCCGTTTCTTTGATAAGGACGGGTTTACCGATATGTGGGGACGTTCCTGCATATACAGATTTGCGGCAACTTCCGCCTTTGACGGGAACCTTCTTTTGCATAAATCTGCCGTAAAGCCCGGACTTGCAAGACGTATCGCCTCCGGTTCTTTGCTTCAGTTCATTACAAGAGATGACTTTCTTTCCGATAAGGGCGTTCCGAATCTTGGTTTCTACGGACAGTTTACACCTCTTGTACAGGGCTATTCCTGCGCCGAGTCTCCTTACTGGTTCGGTAAAGCCTTCCTTTGCCTGCACTTTCCTGCCGATCATCCCTTCTGGACCGAGAAAGAAGAAAACGGTATATGGGATGAATTAGCCGAAAATGCGGTTAAGGAAACTTCACTTTCCGGTCCCGGTATCCTTGTGTCAAATCACGCAGGAAACGGTGAGACCATACTGAGAACCTCCAAAATCCGCAAGGATAAATCCGATATACACGGCATGTGGAACTACGGAAAACTTTCCTACAACTCTAAGTTTCCCTGGGAAGCTACTCCCCTTGCTGCCGCGGAAGTCTTTGGACCCGGTGAAGTTGAAAGCGAGCAATATACCATCAAGGATATCACTACGGGACGGATCCTTTATCCCAATGTCAATCTTTACTGTGGCTATAGGGATGCGGTCCTCTACAGAAGATTCTTTTTCGATTTTGACATGAGTACGGAGAATCACTGGAACCAGGCGGTTAACGCGGCTGATATCGCCATGTCCCTTGGTATCCTTCGTGTGGACAAGCTCCGCCTTTACAGAAAGCCTGTATCCATCACCCTTGGTTCCTACGGCTTTCCCGATAATGACACTGTTGTCACCGAAGTTTCAAAGGACGGTCAAAAGGCAATCATCCTTAAGGGCCACGACCACACAGGAGCTAAGATATCCCTTGCTATGACAGTGATCGCAGGCTTTGATGATCTCCACATAACAAAGAGCCGGGAAACCAATCCCGACTCTCGTGATTCCATCGTTCTTTTTGCATACAGCAAACAAATGAATCTCTATGATGCCAAAGAACCCTATATCATGATCTCCCAGGTTATAACCCGTACCGATGATAAGGATTTCACCGAGGATGAGCTCTTCCCCGTAAAGAAGATCACTTACGAAGACCATGATTCAACCGGTGCATACGGTCCCATCACCATTGAACTTAAATCCGGCCGCAGTGTTACCGTAGACTACGCCGGAATGGAAGGCAATATGTCACTCTGACTCTGATTCCATTTCACTCTTGACAGCTTCCGTGAGTCGCACGATGTCGACGGGTCTGTTGACCCACTGGCATTCACCGGCACTCGGAAGCTTTTCTATCAGGGCATCTTTACTGTCCGCTTCACCCACAAGTATGACTCCCGTCATGTTTTCTTTCGAAGCTTTGATCATGGCTTCAAGGGCGTCACGCTTGGTAATATCCATAACAATTTCCGAAGGCAGATAAATGATCACAAGGCCGTTTTCCGAAGCCTTATTCGCGACTTCCGCCGGATCTCCCACTATCATTGAGATCTCATATGAGTCAGCAAGTTTCTTTTCGATTCCCTTAACGATTACACTGTTCTGATATGTAAAAAGAAGTATATTCTTAAGTTTCGCAGGGTTCTTCGCCTTAACTCTGATAATCTTTTCCTTTGGAAGCATGGAAACAAGCATTTCCTCAAGTTTCTCGGGATCTACGGGCTTGGTAAGATAATCATCGAAGCCTGCCGCCAGGTACTCTTCTCTTGCACCCGAAACCGCATTTGCGGTAAGACACACGGAAAGAGTATTTGCGTTGGGATTTCGCCCCTCGCCACGCATTTCGTGAAGGGTCTCTATACCGTCCTTACCGGGCATCATGTGGTCAAAGAAGATAACGTCATACTTCCTGTCATGAGTCATCTTAAGACCTTCATCTCCGTCATTGGCAATATCAACCTTAACCCTTGTTTGCTTAAGAAGGCTCTTAAATACCACAAGGTTCATGGGATTATCGTCAATAACAAGGACATGGGCATCGGGGGCGGTAAACTTCTCCCTGTAGATCTCTCTGTTGGCAACAAGCTCCCTGTAGGAAGATTCATAGTCGCCCAGTTCCTCCCACTTGGTAACCTTCTGTTTTAAGTCAAAAGCAAAACTTGATCCTACCCCGTAGGTACTCGAAACCTGAAGGTCTGCACCCATCATTTCAAGCAGTTTCTGAGTAATATTCATGCCAAGACCGGTACCCTCGATATTGCGGTTTCTGGTCTCTTCTATCCTGTCAAACTTTTCAAAAAGCTTGTGAATGTCTTCCTTCTTGATTCCGATACCCGTATCTTCAACCATTACCTTTAACATGATCTCGTCATCGGATTCTTTTGCAAAAGAAAGATTAAAAGTAACGGTACCCTTTTCAGTATATTTGACTGCATTAGTCAATATATTGGTGATAACCTGCTTTACTCTGATCTCATCGCCGTGGAGGCACTTGGGGATCCCCTGATCTATGTTAAGAGCAAGTGTAAGTCCCTTGTCTTCCGCCCTTGTATAGACCATGTTTACAAGATCATTGATAACGGATGAAAGATCGTAATCGACGGGATTGATCTCCATCTTGCCCGCTTCGATCTTTGAAAAATCAAGTATGTTGTTAACAAGCCCGAGCAGTGTGTGTCCCGCGCTCTTAATGCTCTCCGAGTAAGCGACGATGCTTTCATCTTCGCATTCTCTTAAGATCATCTCATTCATTCCGAGCACTGCGTTAATGGGCGTAGGGATCTCATGAGACATATTGGCAAGGAAGGAGCTTTTGGCTTTGTTGGCTTCCACCGCAACCGCATTCTCGATCTCGAGCTCACGGACCATTGTGCGTTCGAAATAAATGCAGTTTTCTTTGTGGTTATAACCGTTATAAATGGCATAAGCCATATCCTTACAGCTGTCGTAACCACAGCAGGTACAGTTGATATTTCTTGATTCTTCCGTAAGCTTGTTCATGCTTACAAAAATAGCTTCAAGCTCATCTTCCATGGGGAAAGAAACCGTAATGTCGTCGGATCTGTCCGTATATCCGCGAAGATAATCAAATAGATCAAGATCTTCAAATTGTTTATTAAAGGCTTCAAGTCTTAACTCCGGAGAAAGATCTCTGGACCAGGCAGTACCGCCACCGTTTTTCTTTGACTGTTCTCTGATCTTTAAAAGTTCATAGAGAGCTTCATCAGTAAGGGATTTGTCATGATCCACTGCCGTTCCGCAGATACAGCCCTTGGAACAGTTAAGGGCATCGATCAGTACGAAAGGTGTCTCGTTTCTCTTGATAAGCCCCGCGTTTCTGTGGAGCCACTGATAAAGATGTCTTTCGCCTTCGATCTGACGAATATAGACATCATCCCCCAGAAACCACTTAACATTCTCAGCAAGACCGCCGGGAGTGGGGTAAAAAGAACCCATGCCGTATTCTATCTCACTGTGAGCGCTGCCGCCCTCAATACCGTGAATCTTTATATACTTCATCAAATGGTCGAAGGTAACGTTATACTGTACAAGACCGGCATTATGAGGATCATCGATCTCAAGTTTTTTTGCGATACAAGGGCTTATAAAAGCAAACTTATCCGTGATATTCAGCTCTTTTCTTGCATAGATCGCCGCGCACATAAGGGGGCTCTGAACAGGGAAAAGTTTGGGAATCAATGAAGGAATATATCTTTCTATATATGAAACCAGTGCAGGACAGGGCTGAGAGATACCGCCCATGAAATTCAGCTCTTTAATGTAATTAAGATATCCCCAGGTAGTGATATCGGCGCCGAAAGAAACACTTATGATCCGGTTTACTCCAAGGGCTTTAAGTCCGCCAAGGACAGACTCATATTCCTCCGGATAATTTGCTTTAAATGCAGGCGCCAAAAGAAGGGAAATATTCTCTCCCTTAGAAAGATCTTCAAAAAATCTGTCGGTATCATCGATAAACTCACGCGCGCCGTGTACACAAACATCTATACAGCTCCCGCAGGCAACACATTTACTGCCGTCAACTTCGATTCGGGCTTTTCCGTTTTCTTCCTTGGAAATACATGCGCCAATGGCACTGCAAACCTTGATGCATTTGTTGCATCCTATACAGTTGTCATTTGTGTATACAATCCCGGATCTGTTCATTTATCTGATAAACTCCAAGCTTAAACTATTTCAGGAATCCGTTAACTATCTGTTCCTCCGCCTCCGCTTCAGATAAGCCAAGAGTCATAAGTTTCATTATCTGTTCACCTGCTATCTTTCCGATGGCAGCTTCGTGAATCAGGCTTGCATCAATATTGGCTGCGGTTAACTTGGGGCTTGCTGCCACGATCGCTTCGTCCATGATGATCGCGTCACATTCGGAATGTCCGCTGCAACGGGCGTTGCCTTCGATGTTGGAGAAAAACTCCTGTCTTGACTTCCCCTTTGCTACCGATCTGGACATTACGTTGGTGCTTGAGCCCTCACCGTTCAATTGTACATCAAAGTCCGTAACGGCAAATTGACAACCGTGAGTCATTATCTTTTCGCGAACTATAAAGGTGGCATGATCCTTAAGTTCGCCCTTGGTTACACGCTTGGTGGAATCGATACCTTTGATCTGGGTTGTCTCCATTTCGAGGTACGCTCCCTCATCAAGATAAACAACGGTGGTGGGGTTCATGACATTTGTACCGTTTCCATCGCCCTCTCCGTAATGCTTCTCGTAATAACGGACCTTGGAGTTCTTTCCGAGGTGGAAAGTATGGATGCCGTCGTGAGCGGATTCCTGATCACCGCAGTTGTGTATACCGCATCCGGCGATTATGGTAACATCCGCATCCTCTCCAACATAGAAATCGTTATATACAAGGTCCTTAAGTCCCGTTTCACTGATGATGACCGGGATATGAACACTCTCACGCTTGGTTCCGGGAGCTATGATGATATCGATGCCCGGCTTATCTTCCTTAGTTACGATATTGATATTGGCCGTGGTGTTTCGGCTGTCAAGCTTACCGTTAGCCCTAATATTGTAGGCACCGGTGGGAACTTCGTGAAGATCCGCCACCTCACGCAGTAATGTCTTAGCTATTTCATCCATGTTTATGCCTCCGAAAGTCTGGTGCAGGCACCGTATGCCTCACCGTCTTCCAATTTAGGATATATCTCGTCTTTGGTTCCGTCTCCCGTAACCTTGCCGCCTGCAAGGACCACGATCCTGTCTGCGGTCTTAAGGATACGCTCCTGATGGGAAATGATTATTATGGAGCCGTCCACCGTATCGTGAAGACGCTCGAAAACCTTGATTAAAGAATTAAAACTCCAAAGATCGATACCGGCCTCGGGTTCGTCAAACAAAGAAACCTTGGAACCTCTTGCAATGACCGTAGCGATCTCTATTCTTTTTAATTCGCCGCCTGAAAGGGAAGCGTTGACTTCACGGTTGATGTAGTCTTTGGCGCAAAGCCCGACTTCCGAAAGAATGTTGCAGGCCTCGTTAATATCGGTGTTTCGGCCTGATGCAAGGGTCAGAAGATCCTTAACCGTAAGTCCCTTAAAACGGACAGGCTGCTGAAAAGCAAAGCTTAATCCGTTGTTGGCACGGTCCGTAACCGACATATCGGTGATATCCCTGTCATCTAATATTATACTCCCGGATGTGGGTTTGATGACCCCCATGATGATCTTGGCAAGAGTGGATTTGCCGCCGCCGTTTGGACCGGTGATGGCGGTGAAACCCTTGTCAAACTTGAGACTCACGTTATTGATTATTTCTTTGTTGTCCTCAACTGTGTAACTCACATTCTGTAATTCTAACACGGTAATGCACCTCGTTATTGTTTACGTTATTGAAATATCGTTCTTAAGTTCGCTCATTACGATGTAAGACTTTTTATCTGCCACAAGTAAAGCCGGAACACGCCATGGAGTGCCGTCATAAAACTTATCGGCTACGGGCTTTCCGTCTGCAAAGATAATGGCTGTATCATACTTATAATCTATCTCGATAAAGCCTTCTTTTGAAGATGTTGTGATCTCCTTCCAGGTCTGCTTCCTGGGTGTATCTGACTCTATATCAAGCTCCCAAGCAAACATTTCGGGCACGGAAAAAGGCGCTTCACATTCAATAATATCCCACTTTGGAGGATTATAGTCAACTTCTTTATCATGCTCGTAAAACTCTGCTCCGGACCACTCTCTGTACCTGAAATCACCGGGTTCGATAGAGGAAAGGACCTTCTTTCCTGTAAGCTCATCCTTACCAAGATAGAGATCACAATCTTCGCCGGCGTAGAGCTTACCGTCCAGTTTACGAAGGCAAAGGGCATCCTTAAACTCAAGGACAACAATGTTGATACTGCCGTGCTTCTTAACATAGAAACCTGGAACAACCTCGAACTCGTCGCTTCCCTTAAACCTGAACCTGGGTGCAACACCCGGAATTTCAGTGAAAAAGAAAGTATTTCCATCGCGACAGAGAAGCTGTGCCGTGGCATATTCAAGGGTGTATTCTCCCAATGTTATGTTAACCGGGAGGATTGCTGTCACATCGCTATCAATATCCATTGAAGGCAAATTCACTCCAAGAGCCTCAAATTCCACATCTTTGCGGTCTGAAAGTTTATACAGTCTCTGGTGATTGTTTACAAAGATAAAACCTGATTTTCCGTCGGAACGCATGCAGTATCTAAGCTTATCCTCGGTTTCTTTTACAAACTCGCTTGCCTCGACATGCGACATAGGCGCAAGAATCTCGCAGAAATCGTGAATAAACAAGTGCAAAAGGTTTAGATAGCGATACTGCCCTCTTGCCTCGCCGTACTGAGAAAGGCAGGTTCCGAAATCATAGTTAAGCACCGGATAATCGTTAGGATAACCGGTGGCCTTCGATTCGTTCATGGAGGTCTTACCGGTAGGATTGGTCCCTCCGTGATACATATAGTAACCCACAAGATTGTTGCCGCAGCCAAGCTTAACAAGGCTCATGGCATACGCATCCATCGGGCTTACCACCACGCGTCTGTGGTGCGTGCTCATCATTCCCGGTCCTATCTCACAGGTCACAAAGGGGTAACGCTCGTAGGGTAACTGCCATCCATCATTATTTTTCCCTATGATATCGGCACCGATAGCCGTATCGTTTCGCATTTTGTAAAAAGAATAATGATTGGAAAGAGGAAGCTTACCCGTACCCTCAGCCCAGGGCGCATCGGGGTAGGCTCCGAACACGGGAAGCACCTCGTTAACAGGGATCTTGGCTCCGAATGCGGAGTTCCATCCGGTAACAGTGTATAAGGGTGCAATAAGACCGGTTTCAAGAGCAATTTCTTTTAACTTTGCAAGATGCTCGGCATCATCGGTGAGCTCATTTTCAAGCTGAACTGCCACAATGTTTCCGCCATCCTTAAAGAAAAGCCCCTTTACCTCGTCGGCAATGGCCTTAAACCAGCGGGTAACTTCTTTAAGATATTCGGGATCATTTGAACGTACCTTGTAAGGCTTATGAAGTATCCAGTCCGGGAGCCCTCCGTTACGGCATTCCCCATGTGCCCAGGGACCAACGCGGAGCACAACTTCAAGCCCCGCAGCCTTAGCAGTTTCCACGAATTTACGTATATTGAGATTTCCCGCAAAAGAAAGACTGCCTTCAGTTTTCTCGTGATGAATCCAGAAAAGATAGGTGGCAACGATCCTTATACCACCCGCATACATTTTGGACAGTTCGGCAGCCCAGTTATCCTCATCATCGCGGGAGAAATGGTACTCTCCCATTACGCTCATCCAGGGCTTGCCGCCACGCTCAAGATACAAAGAATTGACTTTTATTTCCTCGCCTGAAGGATTTGCGCCACCAAGATTCAGGTGATCACGCAGTATTTCAGGCGCCTTATATTCCGAAAAAGTATATTTCATCTTAGAATTCCTCCAAGTCCTAATTATACTTAATCGGGCGCAGTTTTACAACCAAGAGTATAGCGTTTAGACCAGATAATCAACTATACTGCAACGCAGTGCTTTCGTAGCGAGGTCCGTTCTTTCGAGGTCGAAGCCGCAGTACAAAAACTCTGCATTACCCGCCTTAAATGTAAACAACGGCGATTTCGGTTCGTTGTCTGCGAAATTCGGTACAAACTCAAGTACAGGATGAAGTACCAACGCCCCACTCTCTGATTTGGAGCCTGCAGACATAAGGCTTCCCGGGATGTTGTGAAGCCGAACCGAAAGAGAATGATCCACCGGCTCCTTCCACTGATAATCCCCGTACTTTTCAGTGGGGAAAGACTTAAGTACCGGCGAATCCTCATCGATCATAAAGCCAACGGGAGCTTCGGACGGGAAGTGAACCGGCGACCAGAATACGGGAATAAAGGAACTCTTTACAAGATTATCTCTGCCGAAATAATCGGGCGTGATCAGATATTTCCCGCCTGCCCTTACCGCTTTTTCATACGTTTCCCCGGAATTTACGATTAGTTCCGCCGGAATGACAGCGCCTTCAGATCTTGAAACACTGTCTTTATATACAAAGATTCTCCATGAGTTGGTATAGGTTTTCTCCCCGTTTCGAACCGTTATATACACCTTTAAGAGAGCGTTTTCTTTTACAAAATCAAGTGGAATGTCAATTTCTGTCTTCTCTTCGGCCCTTGGAATCTTAGTTTCAAAAAGAATCTCTTCCCCGGTTTTGTCCGTTATCTTAAGTTCATAAACAGGATTTGAAATCTCCTTCGCGCCCTGATCATAAAGAGATATGAAGCCTGTCAGACTCTCAGTGTTTAAAAACTCCCGCTTGGCCCAAAGAAGTGGCACAACTTCCGAACAAAAGCCTCTCCAGGTCTCAGGCGAAACCACCTTCTTTTCCCTGAAAAGAACATCAAGCATACCGATGGTAGCCGTACTCTGCCCGGTGTAATCAGTAAGGGACAAAAGCTGGAAGCCTCCCATTCCGCGGGTCCTGAGTACCGCTTCGATGTCTTCCTTGTAAAGCTTGGCGGCAAGATCACCGCTGGCTGCTACGTAATCCCTTAACCTGTCATAAACGCCGTGACGCTTCATTTCCTTGCGGATAATATCAAAATTCACCGGAGCCATGGCGCCCGTATAATCTTCGCAGATATCAACATCCGGATATACGCAGTACTGTCCCACTTCAAAGGATGTAAAAGGAACCGGGACCTTTGCTCGCATTTCGTCATAGTTAACGGTGGTACTCTTGGCTACTTCATCGTGAAGGAACTGGATACGCGCCTTATTGTGCAGGATCTCAAAAGCGCAAAGATAGTCTTCGGCAGGACTCAGCGGATGGTCAAAATTGGAAGACATGGTGTATATCCGCCTGTTATCGTGAGCCTTCATTTCCTCCGTGATGGTCTCAAGGAGCGCGTAATCGCCAAGATTCTCGTTGCCGTTTGAGAACATGACAAAAGAAGGATGATTTCCGTAGGTCTCACTGATGCGAAGTGCTTCCTCGCGATAATAAAGCCTGTGCCAGTCATCATCTCCCAGTTCCACAGGCGTTACGTCCCTGTTAAGCCAAAGAGGCATTTCAATACCAAGGTAAAGTCCCAGCTTGTCTGCCGCGGCAAACGCAGCTTCCGGCGGACACCAGGCATGGAAACGAACGTGATTTAATCCGAATTCTTTTAGCTTGGTAAAATGCTCTGTCCAGGTTTCCTCGTCCATGGGCGGGTAACCGGTAATAGGATACTGCGCACAGTTAATTGTACCGCGAAGGCTGAGCGTCCTTCCGTTTATCTTAAATTCCTTATTTCTGACCTCGATCTTACGAATGCCGAAGGTGGTTTCAAAAGAATCCAGGGAACTATCCGTTTTAAGAGTAACTTTAACAGAATACAGTCCCGTATTAAACTCGCTCCACAAAGAAAAGCCGTTTTCCGGAAGTGTCAGTGTATAGTGATTGCGCTGGCGCTTGGAAAAAAGCTCGATATCCTGTGACCAGGGAGCCAGAATCTGCCCGTCAGGCGTAGTGATTTCGTACTTGATGGCAGCTTTCCTTATATCCATGGGAACATGGCGATCCGAAACAGTAACCGTATCGATACGAAGGCTATGACCCTCAGGAAATACGGAAACGTTCTCGATGCTGCAGGCACTCTTGCACCTAAGCTCCATGCGGCCCACTACCCCGTTCCAGTAACCGCCTGTATCAACGGAATATCCGCTTGCCATATCCCCCATATTAAGAAGGTTAGAGTTATCGATCTGAAGCCTCAGCATATGCTTGCCGGAAATCCTGGGGATAAGAGGATTGCCTTCGCTGTCTACTCTGTCCGATAATCTGTACACATGCGGAGTCGAAAGGCCGATAATGCCCCTGCCTATCTCGATATTGTCAAACCACAGGCGCGATGAAATATTGACGCGTTCAAGGAAAAGAACAACCTCACAGCCCTCGAAATCCTCGGGGATATCTACGGTTTTGAAATAGTCAAGGGGACCTATATACTCAAAGCGCTCTCTTGGCGCTCTGACGGCTTCTTTGCAATACTCGTCGTAAAACTTGACGGGTGTTCCGATGCCGTTTTTGCAGGATGAGCCCGGGAGTTTAACCTTTTTATTAAGCGTTAAGTCTAATGGCGAGACGCAAAGCCAATCGCCGGATAAATCGAGTGAAATCATATTGTTCCTTGTAATATCCTCTCTCCAAGCCTCATCATATTCTCACAATGCTTCACATTCTTTTTCGCAAGATCCGCCTCATATATCAGGAAATCAGGCAGTGATACCGCAAAATAATCAATCTTTACACGGTCCGCGCTGTGTTCCTTACCATATTCTACCATGGCTTCACCGATAGCCTTAGCCTCATCTTTTCGTCCAAGACCGTTTAAGGCAAGCGCCCTGTAATACATCATTTCCGGGGGCTGATCGTTATAGTACATGGCGGACGAGAAATTGTTCTCACCTCTGGCTGCAAGATTAAGATACTCTTCTTTTTCCGCGCCATCCGAAAGGCATGCAAGATTCCAGTATATATCGTTGTCAAGCTCGCCGATGAGCTTTCCTTCACCAAGATTTTCAGGGAAGTTAAGGGCCTGTTTCAACAGAGTACGCGCCTTCTCTCGGCCTTTATCTGAATCCTCGCACTTTGATGCAAGTCCCATGAGAGCACGCCTGTATTCGCCGGTAATCTTACCTTCTCCCCCTTCCCAGGGATGGAACTTATGTCCCATTATAAGATCGTAAGCCAGCTGATATTGCCCGTCTCTGTTTAAAAGCGAAATGTATTCCGTGTACAGATCGTCCCTGCGGGTAAGAAGTGCCTTGTTTTCCTCCATATTTGCAAGCCTGTCGCCGTAGTAAAGCTCCATGACCTTGTAAAGCTGATCAAGTTCAAAGAAAACCCTTGCATCTTCTTTATCCATCTTAAATGCAAGTTCCATCTCGTTACGTGCCTTCTCCACATCTTGACACTTGTTGTAGTAAACAAGAGACAGGTTCCTGTGAACAGTAGGCAAAGTTATACGATTTTCAACAGACTCCCAGAGGGACCTGGCCTTCTCCCACTCACCTTTGTCGTAATACAGGCACCCAAGATAGTAAGCCGCCATGGGGCAATCCTTAGAAACCGCTTTGCTTAATACCACCACATCCATAAGGCGGTTGGGAAAGCAGTGAAGCGAATCCGTTTCCTCAGCCTTCTTAAGCCACTCCTCCTCACCTGTTAAGTGATAAAGATAATAGTAAGTCATGGGTTCATTCTTATTGGGACAAGCCAAAAGAATCTCACGCGCTTCCGCATCGAGACCGGCTTCCATATATATCATTGAAAGTTCCCTGTAATCCTCGTTGTCGGCTCGCATTATTTCCGTCCAGTCGGAGTTTTCCGACAGCTTGGCAAGCTCAAATCTTGCGCCCATTTCAAGGGGATCGATACTTAAGGTTTCTTTTGCAAAAGAAACCGCATCATCTCTAAGTCCAAGATGCCTTAACAACGCTGTCTTGAGGGTCCGCACGTTGTAGT
>JAILHY010000035.1 GCA_024695575.1 Lachnospiraceae bacterium | reverse complement strand
AGTTTGTTAAGGCCGTCACAAAGAAGCTTCCACTCATCCTGATCCATGATGTGCTTATGTCCGAAAACAGGGGTGTTCATCTGTCCCTGAACGGAATAGGACTGCTCGGATACGCCGATAACCTTGGCGCCCATAGCCTTAAGGAAATCAACCTTCTCGATAAACTCGCGCTCGGTCTCCTCGTAAGGCTTGGAAATAAGGAAGGTTGAGAACCAGCAGTTGCAGATCTGGAGATTGCGAAGTTCCAAAGCCTTCTTAAGTGTTGCAACATCCTTGGGATATTTGTTGCCGATCTCGCAGCCTTCGTAACCTGCAAGTGCCATTTCGCTAACGCACTGTTCGAAGGTGTTCTCTGCGCCGAGGTCGGGCATGTCATCGTTGGTCCAGGCGATGGGTGCGATACCCAGGTGGACGAATTCCTTGTTAAGCATATATTTTCTCCTTATAAATATGAATTATACTGTAATCCTAGTATTTACGCGCCTTCTCGCGGTTATCAATAACCTTCTTATATGCTTCCTGACCGGCTTTCGAGGAAGTAACCTCCGCTGCACCCACATTCCACCAGGAATCATATCCGTCAGTCATGGTCTTGGGCAGTGCCTTGATATCGATGAGGGTCGATACCTTGCTGCGACGGGCACCGCGAAGCGCACGCTTAAGTTCCTCAAGAGTATGTACGGTATAGGTCTTGCATCCGTATCCCGCTGCAACCTTGGCATAATCGATGGGGATAAGGCTTCCGTTCAATCCGCCCTTCTCATCTCTGTATCTGAACTCGGTTGCCAGATTTCCTACTCCGTTTGACATCTGCAGGTTGTTGATACATCCGAATCCGCAGTTATCAAAAAGAAGCACATTGATCTTGCGGCCTTCCTGAAGTGAGGTGATGAGTTCGCTGTGAAGCATGAGGAAGCTTCCGTCACCCAGCATAGCGTATACCTCGCGCTCGGGATTTGCAAGTTTGCATCCGAGAGCGGAAGAAACCTCATATCCCATGCAGGAGTAACCGTATTCCATGTGGTATGCGTCCTTGGTATCGGTGGTCCACATACGCTGAAGGTCTCCGGGAAGTGAGCCCGATGCTCCGGTAATGATGGCATTGGCGGGAATGTTCTCGCGGATCGCGCAGATAGCGGATACCTGAGTAACTTCCGTGCCGTATAACTTAACAAATTCTTCGATGGAACCCTTGTTGCCCGCAGGGATCAAAGGCTTGAAGCCCTTGCCGTAAGAGTATGCGGCAAGCTTTTCCATTTCTTTTGCCCAGGACTCGCGTGCCTTGGCAATCTCTGTAGTATATTTGCTCTTGTATCCCGCAGACTTAAGAAGTGAAGTGAGTTTCGAAAGAGTAGCCTTCGCATCACCCACAACGCTTAAGGCGTCCAACTTGTATGCGTGGAATCTGGATACGTTGATATTGATAAAAGAAGCCTTATCCGAGAACTGAGCCTTGGAACCGGTGGTAAAGTCCGTAAGACGTGAACCTACCGAGATCACAAGATCTGCGGATCTCGCAATGGTGTTGGCTGCCAGATTTCCGGTAACGCCGATACCGCCGAGATTGTACTCGCAGCTTGACTTGGTGGCACTCTTTCCGGCCTGTGTCTCAGCGTATGGAATATTGAAGGTCTTGCAGAATTTAACAAGTGCCTCTCCCGCTTCTGAATAGCGAACACCGCCGCCGCAGATAACAAGAGGCTTCTTTGCCTTCTTAATAAGTTCAACAGCGTCCTTCATCTCCTCATCGGAAGGAAGGGTGCGGGCGATCCTGTGAACACGCTTGTTAAAGAAATACTCGGGATAATCGTAAGCTTCGCCCTCAACATCCTGAGAAAGTGCGATACATACAGCACCGGTCTCAGCGGGATCCGTAAGCACACGCATTGCATTTACCATGGCATTCATGAGCTGCTCGGGACGAACTATACGATCGAAATACTTGGTAACCGCACGGAACGCATCATTGGTGGTGATTCCAAGAGACGTGGGCTGCTCGATCTGCTGGAGCACGGGATCGGGCTGTCTTGTAGCATATGTATCACCGGGCAAAAGAAGGAGCGGCACATTATTAACGGTTGCGCAGGCAGCTGCGGTAACCATGTTTGCTGCACCGGGTCCTATGGAAGAAGAACATGCGATGATTTTCTTACGGTTGTTCTGCTTGGCAAAGGCTGCTGCCGTGTGAGCCATACCCTGCTCGTTACGTCCCTGGAATACCTTAAGGCTTCCGGGATTCTCGTCCAGAGCCTGTCCGAGGCCGAGAACGATTCCGTGACCGAAGATCGTAAACACGCCTTCGACGAATTTGGTTTCAACGCCATCGCGTTCAACGTACTGGTTGTCCAGGAACTTAACCAGTGCCTGAGCTGTGGTAAGATGAACAGTTTTCATTCTTAATCTCCTTTTTACCCTCTTGCTATCATGTCGCCGAACTTTTCTTTTTCGGCTTTGATAAACTCGTGTACTGCCTCGGGACCCGGAAGGTCATCAGAACATGAGTGGCTTGCAACCATCATGGACGCCTCGGCGCTTCCGAACTCGAGACAATCGATTATATCCCAACCGTTAAACAGCCCATAAAGGAAGCCTGATGCATATCCGTCACCGCCGCCGAAGCTCTTTAAGCAGTCAACGGGGAAGGGCTTGATGGAAAACTTTCCGCCGTCACAGGTGTGAGCCGTGGAGCCTTCTTTGCCATGCTTGATAACAACGATCTTGGCGTTCTTGTTAAACCAGTAGGAAGCTGTCTCCTCGTCGCTCATGCCTGGCTTAATAAGGCTCTGGGTCAGGTCGAACTCTTCGCGTGAACCCATGATGATGTCCGCAAATCCGGCAACGGTTGAATAATAGATTGAGATCTCGTCTTTATTCTTCCAGGTGTAACTTCTGTAATCTATGTCAAAGATGATGGGCGTTCCCACTCTCTTTGCGATCATGCAGGCTTTGATGGCCGCCTCTCTTGAAGGGCTGGCCGCAAGGCTTGTTCCCGAGATAAGGAGTGCCTTGGTGTTCTTTATATAATCCTCATCGATATCCGCCACATCGAGCTGAAGATCCGCAATGCAGTTTCTGTACATAAGGATTGAGGACTCATCGGGGCTTAATATCTCTGTAAAAGTAAGTCCGATCTTCTCGCCGTTTTCGCAGCGACGGATCCTGGATGTATCAATTCCTTCTTTTTCAAAATAATGGGTTACGAAATCTCCCAGCTGATCGTCCGATACTCTGCCAAAGAAACCGGCCTTCAGTCCGTGACGGGATACCCCTACCGCAATGTTTGCGGGGCTTCCGCCGAGATACTTTTTGAAAGTGGTGCATTCCTCCAGGGGATGGAAATAGTCCACCGGGTTAAAATCAACGGCCACGCGGCCAAGAAGCACCAGATCCATGGGTCTTGACTTGTCGAATTCGATGTATTTTCCCATATTTGTCTACCTCATGTTAAATATATTGATGTGTTTTTCCACATTTTCGCGTACGCATTCCACCATTGCTTCATTCATGGTGAAGTAATTCTTGGGGCCTTCCGTTCCCGCAAGGTTCATGGCGCCCTCAAGGCATGCTTCGAAGTTGGCAGTTGCAATATTTACCTTTCGCACTCCGAGTCTTATGCACTTCTGAAAGTCTTCGGGACTTATGCCTGTTCCGCCGTGAAGCACCAGGGGAAGGTCCACTCTTTCATGTATTTCCTTTAATATGTCAAACTGGAGATTGGGGGTTTTTACGTATTTGCCGTGAGCATTGCCGATAGCCACTGCCAGTGCATCGATATGGGCTTCTTTTGCAAAAGAAACCGCATCATCAGGCTTGGTATAAAGGCTCTTTGCCACGTCGCCGTCTCCCTCGTTGCCCGCAAGCACGCCAAGCTCACCTTCAACGGTGGCGCCGTACTTTGAAGCAAGATCCGCGCATTCGTTAGTCTTACGTACATTCTCCTCCATTGAAAAAGAAGAACCGTCAAACATTACCGAAGTAAATCCGTATTTCAAGGCTTCGCCGATATTCTCAAGGGTCTTTCCGTGGTCAAAGTTGACCGCTACGGGAACCGAGGCCTTCCTGGCAGCCTCCACCATCATGGGTGCAATGAGATAAAGAGGTGAAAAAGCAAGTCTTGATTCCGCAACCTGAATGATAATGGGAGTGTCAAGCTTCTCTGCGGCGGTGATGGCACCGATCAGCATCTCCATGTTGGCTACGTTGAACGCGCCAACCGCTATATTCTTGTCTGAAGCCCGCTTTAAGAGCTCCTTCATTGTAACAAGTGACATTGCAAAACTCCTGTAGTATGTGCTTAGTAGAGGCTGTGGTAGATTTTTTTAACGTCCTCGAGTTTAATTTCCTTCATGGTGTTGGCGGGGCTACCGCTGAATACCGCGTCCTCGCTCATCTTGTCGATGACCTTCTCAAACTCTGCCTTGGGAATACCGTATTCTTCAAGGCTGGGGATTTCGCAGGTCTTTACAAGTCCGATAGCTGCATCGAGGAAAGCCTTGGCTGCCTTCTCATCGGAATCTTCCTTGGTTGCAACGCCTATCTTTCGTCCGAGAGCACCGAATCTGTCATATGCTCCGTCAAGAACATAAGAGAAGCACTCCTTGATGAGCATGGCATTGGAAATACCGTGAGCCACATGGAAAAGTGCCCCTATGGGTCTCGACATTCCGTGTATTATGGTTACGGATGAGTTGTTGAAAGCAATCCCCGCTTCAAGAGCCGCAAGGCTCATCTGCTCTCTTGCTTCTACATTGTTTCCGTCCTTGTAAGCTATGGGAAGATATTTGAATATTCTTTCAACAGCGGACAAAGCAAATATATCGGACAAGGGCTGATTCTTGCGGGAAGTATAGGCTTCGGCCGCATGGCAAAGAGCATCAAGTCCGGTAGCCGCCGTGATCTTGGGGGGTGCAGTCATGGTAAATCTGGGATCTATCAAAGCAAGAGTGGGCATGAGCACCGCACCCTTTAAAAGCATCTTAATATTGCGCTCGGTATCAGTGATAATTGTAAACTGAGTAGCTTCGGAGCCTGTACCTGCCGTTGTGGGAATAGCCACCATATTGGGACAGGGCTTATCTATAACCTTACCGAGATAATCGGTTATCTTGCCTCCGTTACCTGCGATCGCGCCGATTGCCTTCATGGAGTCTATGGGACTTCCGCCGCCAAGCGCGATAAGAAAATCACATTTCTCACTTGTATATGTTTCAAAGCCTGCTTCGATCATTTTGTCGGTAGGTTCACCCGTAATACCCGCAAAAACTGCGTAGTCTGTTCCGATGGACTTAAGGGCATCCTCAACCAGTTTAAGATTCCCGAACTTGATCATAAACTCATCGGTAACCACCAGTGCCTTATGTCCGAGACTCCTTATAAGTTCCTTGCCGTCCTCCAGTGCATTGACACCGCTGACAACCTGTTTGGGCATTATAAATGAATGGCTCATAACTCCTCCTTAAGATATCCATGTTGGTCGATTCTACATCATTATATATGTCATTATTTGTTTTGGCTACTCACTTTTGGTTATCTTTTGGTAATGTTTATTGCAATTTTTGAGGATATTTGATAATGTTATATATGAACTATTTCTTTTATGGGGGTATAAAGCATTGAGAGTTGACAGAATCGACAGTCTTGAGAAGTACATTATCGATCGCAAATCCGTTACGCTTGACGAACTTTGCGACAAATTCACAGTCTCCAAGAACACGCTGCGACGTGACATTGAGACATTGTTAAAACGGGGAAATATCAAGAAAGTTTACGGCGGCGTAGTTTCAAACGAAAAGACCAACGCCGTTGGTCTTAAACCCTTTAACGAACGTAACACCATCCACCTTGAACTTAAGCAGAGCATTGCGGAGCGCATGGCAAGCCTTATCGAAGACGGCGACACCATTTTCGTGGATACGGGGTCCAGCACCCTGCCCCTGGCTTCGCTCCTTGACAGGAAACAGAATCTCACCATTGTTACCAACAGTGTTCCTTTTATCTATACTGCGATTGCCCACCCTTCTCTTAACGTGATCGCTCTTCCCGGAACCCTGAACCGCTCCACCGATTCTCTTGTTGGAGCCACCACCATCGAGTCCCTCAAACGCTTTCATGTAAAGAAGAGCATAATGGCCTGCACCGGTCTTTCCCTCGATCACGGCGTATGCAATGCTTCTTTTGCCGAATACGAGATAAAGAAACTCGCAATGAGCATCTGCGACCATGCATACCTTCTTGCGGACAGCTTCAAATTTGACGTGACCAGTATGATGAGTTACGCAGAAATAAAACAGTTCCACACCGTTATTACCGATGCGGAACCTGATCCGCGCTTTGAGCGCGCCTTCAACGAACACAAGGTTCGTATTCTGTATTAAGAAAAACTTCTAGAGCGGATGCTCCGTGCCGTAAACCTCGATCTGTGTAAGAGCGGGGAACGGGCTCGGGTCGTCCGCTTTTATAAGTTTTCCAAGCTTAAGCCACGTTATTCCCTTCTTTCCGATATTTTCAAACACATGGGGTTCATCCACGTGCTTGTCAAAAGAAAGGTCCATCCTGCTTCCGTCGGAAAACTCCATCACCCCGCTTATCCACCAGTTGTCGTGAGGAAAATCGGCTCTTGTGTATAACTCGATCCTGTCTATGTCTACAGGACGCCCGAAATCAAGCTTAAACTCCGCATCGTCCTGTCTGTTGATACCCCAGGATTCGTAGGGCCATTCACCGTGAGATCTGGTGGCAATGCATCCGTCTATGGCATTACGTGCCGCAAACACCGCTTCGCCTCTTGTTTCCACATTAGCGCTTGCATGGGGATAAACACCATCCACATCGTGCTGGTCAAAGGGATTGAGTGCCAGATTCTTATAAGCCTCAACCTCATGCGGGCGAGCTTCCCTTATGGACAAGTAGTGCCTGTTCCCCCAGAAAGCAATGGGATTGTAGCTCGTTTTCTTTTCATAGAAGGGCACAGTGTATACGATACTCTCAATCTCCGTTAAGATCAGTGATTCCTCAATGGCAGAGTCCACCTTAACCTTGTAGAATCCGCCTTTCTTAAGGCCCGAAAACTCGATGATATCGCCCTTACGGTATTCGCCGTCCCAGGCAAGCACCACCTGAGTGTCACCCGAAGCCTCGGCTTTATTCACATGATCCCATTCGTTATAAACTTCTATCTTCATACTCTGTTCCGATCTTTATTACATCAGTCTGAATGTAAGTATCTCGTAAGGCTTGATGTTAACTGTGATGACGCCGTCCGCAAGAGATACCGCATCTTCTTCTATCTCCTGTTCCAACAGGTTACAGGGGATCACGGTCTTAATATCCATGCGATTAACATCTATGGAAACCTTGG
This sequence comes from Lachnospiraceae bacterium, assembly GCA_024695575.1. Classification (GTDB taxonomy): domain Bacteria; phylum Bacillota; class Clostridia; order Lachnospirales; family Lachnospiraceae; genus UBA1258. The sequence goes on along the minus strand of JAILHY010000035.1, from coordinate 11,685 downwards.
CTCTTCGCCCGAAGGCCTCGTGTACACGAAGGATGAGTCCGCGCTTGTCCTCTGCTTCCTTCAGGGCATCCACGAATATGCCATCGGTATCGATCTTTATAAGTGAATCCGAATCCTGAACCTTTAACGCGGTCTTGGCCGTGATCACGGGGAAATTGATCTTATAGGCTTCTTTGTCAACGGATCCTTCTCTGAAATCTCCAAGGTGAGGCAGGAGTGAATAAGTAAACTCGTGCTCGCCCTTGTCGGCATCGGGATCCGGGAAAATGCCTGACTTTAACAATGTGATCCTTACGGTACTCTCATTAACGTCCGCACCGTACTTGCAGTCATTAAGAAGTGCCACACCGTAGTCTGCTTCGCTCAGATCTATCCACTTATGCATGCAGATCTCAAACTTGGCCTCGTCCCAGGACGTATTCCTGTGGGTATTCCTTTCCACATTCCCGAACTGGATATCCGCTCTGCACTTGTCCGTCACAAGATCGAAGGGGAATGCGGATTTCAGCAGGATCTGCTGTTCCTTCCAGTCTACGTGAGTCTTAAAGTCGATCCTGCGGGAATTCTTGTAAAAAGAAATCCTCTGAGTGATCACCGAATCTTCGAAGGAATATCTTACTTTTACCGTGAAGCGCTCGTGATTGTCTTCGACAGGCTCAAAGTCCACAAACTCAAGATCCATGGGCTTGTCGGCATAGTAGGAATCTATATTCCAGCAATCGTATTCCCAGGGTCTGTCTTCAAAGGCTATAAGGCGGTTCAGTGCTTCGCCAGACTTTACCACTTCTCTTGCAGCCTGCTTGTCGTAGAGTGACGATATCTCACCCTGTCCGTTAAATTGTACCTGATAGAAAGGTGTCTGCAGTACTCTTGCCGCACCGTTATAGGTAAAAGAAGATTCCGCCAGCGGTCCAGTGGAACCGTCAATTACCTTAAATCCCATGGCAGGGATTCCCTCTACCAGAACCGGTCCGTTGGGCGTTTCTATAAGGGCATCTCTTTCAAAAGAAAGAAGATTGTACACCGCAGTGTTGGTGCCTTCGGGACCCGATATTGCGTTTATGGCATCAACTATGAGCCCGCGGTCGGATTCAAGGATCTCTTCGTATTCCTTGTCCGTAACCTCGTACACTTCGCCGATGGAAGATCCCGGCAATATATCATGGAACTGATTAAGCAGCGTGGTTTCCCAGTTCTTGTGAAGCTCGGATGTGGGATATGCTCTTTCTTTGTCACAAAGGCATGCCCAGAGGCTTGCGGTTTCCGCAGCTGCATTGAGAAACTCTGCTCGTCTGTTGTTTTTCTTGTTGTGAGCTTGCGAGGTATATGTTCCTCTGTGGTACTCAAGATAAAGCTCGCCACTCCACTTGGGAAGCTTGGCTCCATTCTTTGCAAGCTTATCGGACAGTCCTTCAAAAAACTCTTTAACAAAGGTCTGTCTGGTAACGGGCAGTCCGGGGATACCCTTTGCAAGGCGTGAATCCACCTCAAGCATCTCAAGGGTGGGACCGCCGCCGCCGTCACCGAAACCGTAGCAGGTCAGGACCTCATTGGTAAGATCCTTGTCCGTAAATCTCTGCCAGGTTCCCATTACCTGGGTAACGTTCTGCCTTCCGTTATATGTAGTCTCGAATCTCGGATTCACCGAAAGTTCGGGATAAAGAACATGCTCGGTTGTGGAAATAAGATAGGTAAGCACCTCGGAGCCGTCGATACCGCGCCACATAAAGAGATCGTGAGGAGACTTGTTGGTCTCGTTCCAGTTGATCTTGGTGGTCATGAAATAGTCGATGCCGGCTTTCCTTAAGATCTGGGGAAGAGCGGCACTGTACCCGAACACGTCCGGGAGCCACAGCACCTTATTGTTGCCGGTACCAAACTCCTGCTCAAAAAAAACCTTTCCCATGAGGATCTGTCTTACCAGTGCCTCACCGCTTGTAAGGTTACAGTCAGGCTCAACCCACATGGAACCTTCCGTTTCCCAGCGGCCTTCTTTTACACGCTCTCTGATCTTTTCAAAGACCTCGGGAGCATCTTCTTTTACAAATTTGTAAAGCTGGGGAGTACTGGACATAAAACGATATTCAGGGTACTCTTCCATATACTTAAGCACGGTAGAAAAGCTTCGGATCGCCTTCTCTCTTGTCTGTCTTACGGGCCACTTCCACGCCACATCAATATGAGTGTGTCCGATAGAATGGACAGTTACGTCCGAGAACCCGTCGTACTTTTCGTATGTTTCAGCGCATAACCACTCATCCGCTTCCTTGACGCTCTCATAGAATTTCTCGGAAGGCACCTTTACAAGATAGGTCCTGTTTACGGTTTCATCCAGCACCTTGAGAATGCTTATCCTGTCAAGGTCATCGGGTTTCTTTTCCATGCAGGCGTCTAAGAGCACCTTGTAGTCATAGTAGAACTTCTGAACCTCGGGGAATTTCTCCGTAAAAGAAATCTTAAGATAATCCGTAACATTGGCCGAGTTTGAATATGCATATATGCCAATGTCAAAGATCTCTCCCGGAACCGCGGATTTGGTAAGGCACAGATCATGGTGATTCATGTCCATTCCGCAGGCGATCTCACCGTTAACATATATGAGGAACTGGGGATTGTCGGTATTCCATATGTCCGTCACTCCCGTACGCAAAAGAAGACGTATCTCACGGCCCTCATATTCCTCCGTTACGGCGAAAACGGTGCGAAAGCACGCATGTGTATCCCTTCCGCCAAAACGGGAGCCGTTCTCAAATGGCTCCCATCCCGGATTCGACGTATCTTCAAGTATTACCTGTCTCTGGTCATAACCGATGTTCTTTCGAAGGATCGGACCTACCGGGAATTCCATACCGAATATTTCATTCCCGATAGTCTTTAAAAAGCCCTTGCATCTGTTAATTACCGCTTCCATAAGCTTCCTTTCCGAGGCATAATCCGCCGATAATTCCCTGCTCGTCGTGCAGAGATGCGGGTACAATGTAATTATCTATATCTTCGATTGCATTGGTCTGAATGTAGCCGGCAAGAATTTCTTTTACATAACGGCGAACAAGTTTGAAGAGCTGCATCTGGTGCATTACTCCTCCTCCGAGGATGATCTTGTCGGGTGCGAGGATAAGGATGTATGTTGCGAGAGCCTGTGCTATGTAATAAGCTTCGATCTCCCAGACAATGCTTTCCTCTGCAAGTTCTTTGGCAGGCTTGTGCCATCTTTCCTCGATTGCAGGTCCTGCTGCAAGACCCTCAAAGCAGTCAAGATGATAAGGGCACTTTCCGTCATATTTGTCGTCGGGATGACGGCGAAGCTGGATGTGTCCCGCTTCGGGATGAAGGTTACCGTGAAGGAGGTTACCTTCAACTATAATGCCTGCGCCGATACCTGTTCCGATTGTAAGATAAATAACGTTCTTAAGGCCCTTGGCACAACCGAAGGTTGCTTCACCAAGACATGCTGCATTTACGTCCGTGTCAAATCCGATGGGCACTCCCAGCGCTTTCTTGAATTCATTCACAATGGGATAATTCTTCCATTCAAGCTTGGGCGTGCTGGTGATGCTGCCGTACTCAGGGCTTGTCTTATCAAGGCAGATGGGGCCAAAGCAGCCGATTCCCAGCGCTTCCACATTTCTTTCTTTGAAGTAGTCAAGCATCTTGGGCATTGTAACATCCGGACTTAAAGTAGGTAAAACCAGTTTTTCAAATACCGAGCCGTTTTCATCACCGATGGCGCATACCATTTTGGTGCCGCCGGCTTCGAGTGAACCTATACGCATTTTCTATTATCTCCCCCGAAATATATTCTAGTTGGAAAGGCTGAGAGCCGCTTCATCCGCTACGACCACAACATCCTGATGGAACTGAAGTATGGATGCGGGAACCTTAGGAGTAACGGGTCCGAAGAAGGAATCTCTTACTGCCAGTGCTTTATCCACGCCGCTTGCGATAACCAGGATCTTGCGGGCATGCATGATGGTTCCGATACCCATTGTATAGGCTTCGCGCGGAACATCCGATTCGGACTCAAAGAATCTCTTGTTTGCGTCGATGGTTGAATCCGTAAGTTTAACGCAATGAGTAGTAACCTCAAATACATCCGAGGGCTCATTGAAACCGATATGTCCGTTTCGTCCGATACCCAGGAGCTGAAGGTCTGCATAACCAAGGTTCTTTACCAGTTCCTCGTATCTCTTGCATTCTTCCTGAGCATTGGCCTTGGAGCCGTCGGGAAGGAAGGATGCATCTTTTCGAAGATTTACATGATCAAAAAGATTCTTGTGCATAAAATAGTAATAGCTCTGATCGTTTTCCCCCGTAAGGCCTCTGTATTCATCCAGGTTAACGGTGGTAAGCTCCGAAAAATCAAGCTCTCCGCTCTCATACATATCAATGAGTTTCCTGTATGTGCCTATAGGTGTGGATCCCGTTGCAAGTCCCAGTACCCCGTTGGGACGGGCCTTTACTGTCTCGGCGATGATCTTCGCCGCTTCCTTACTCATTTCTTCGTAATTCTTTACTTTAATGATCTTCAACATTTCATGTCCTCCCTTGAGTGAGCTGTCAGCTAAGATATCTGACCATCTTGGATTCCAGGTTCTCAAATCTGATGGGCTTTGGTATAAAATCGTTCATGCCTGCCTGGAAGAACATCTCTTCCACGCCCTTAACCACATTGGCCGTGCAGGCTATGATCGGAACATCTGCGTAATAGTTTCCTTCCAGTTCCCTTATCTTCATGGTGGCCTCTATTCCGTCCATTTCCGGCATCATCTGATCCATAAAGATCAGGTCGTAATGCTTCTTTTGCACCATATCGATGGATTCCTGACCGCTGTACGCAGCATCCGGCACCACATTGAAATGCTTGAGAAATGCGGAAAGCACCTTAACATTAACCTTGTTGTCATCCACCACAAGAATATTCTTGGACGAGTAATCGGGCATGTCCTTCTCACCGGATTCCTTGCTCTTGCCGAACTCCTTAAGCTTGGTATTGTACAGTGAGAATGCCGCCAGCTTGGGAACCTTGTACTCGGTACGGCGAACCTGTCCGCCGAAGGGCTCCCTCGCTACCACATCAAGAGATATATTGAAAAAGAACGTGCTTCCCTTTCCATACTCACTCTCAACCTTATATGTACCGTTCATTAGTGTAACAAGTTGTGCGAAAATGGCAAGCCCCAATCCGCTTCCGACTTTCCAGCGGTTCTTTTTGACATCGATCTGGGTAAATGCCTTGAACAGGTCGTCCATGTTCTCCTGTTTGATGCCGATACCCGTATCTTCAACGGCTCCGTAAAGTCTGATGCCGCTTCCTTCACCCCTGAAATTGACGCTTAACTTGATATGTCCCCGCTCCGTGAACTTCTCCGCATTTCCGAGAAGGTTCATGAAGATCTGTCTTATATGAACGTCGCTTCCGTAAAGTGTGGCAGGTATCTGGGGATCGATATCCACAAGGAAATCAACGGGCTTGTCACCGATACGCATGTTGGTAACGTTAATGATTGAATTCATCAGTTCTCCGAAGTCGAATTCAACCGGTGTAAGATCAAGCTTGCCGGACTCGGCCTTGGAGAAATCAAGCACATCGCTTACGATTCCAAGAAGCATCTCACCCGCGGACTTAATCTGGGTGACATATTCCTTGATAACCGCTTCGGACTGTTCTTTTTGCGTAAGCTCTGCCATACCTATGATGGCGTTCAAAGGAGTACGGATCTCGTGGCTCATGTTGGCAAGGAAGATACTCTTTGCCTCATTGGCTACATCCGCCTGATCCTTAAGAGCCCTTATCTCATCCATCTGTTTGCGGACATCCGTAATATCGGCGATTATTACGGTGTAGCCCACTGTAATTCCGCTTTGCTCGATGGGTGAATACTTGACCGAATAGAATTTGCCTTCTTTTTGGAAGTTATAATCGCCCTCCGCATCGAAGATCTCACGCTCATGAAGACAAAGATCCTGACCGGGAGCCAGCTCTTCAAGTTCGGGGAATATCTTCTTTGCCGCGATGTTTGAGTCAAGGTAAATCCGCCGCGCATCCGTTACTATGATTCCGGTGGACACGCTCTGGAACATATCGTCACGGGCAATGCCGGCTATATCGAAGGATCTTCCGTAGGTTGCCGTCAGGGTAGTGAGAATGAGCATGATACTGATGACCAGTGAGCTTGAATCGTATCCGCCGGTAACACCCGCCATAACAGCGAACATACTCAGTAATGACATAAGGCTCTCTGCAAAAAGAAGGGTTACTTTCTTTTGCTCGCTGGCGATTGTAATGCTGCGTCTGCAGATCCACAGTTCTACGCTGGCCGAAGTCAGAGCCACTGCCTCGTACAGGGCAAAAGCATAATAGAGAATGCCTTTGGATGTCTCTACATGAGGAAACAGTCCCGTCTCAACCCAGGCAACATCGGTATAATAAAGTGGCGTATATTTGTAAAAGAAAACGAAGAAGAGTATGCACGCGTTGAAGGCCATGCCGGTCAGCCACAGCCAGTGCGGAACACGCTTCTCTCCGCATAGTTTAAAGATAAAGCGAGCATAAAGATAGGCGACAAATGCAAGCCCCGCATACTCAAAGGAATATGCCACCATGGCAGACTCCAGTGATGTGGATGTCATCTCCAGAATGTATCCGCCCGTATACACATTGGCGCATACTGCCGCTAAAAGAAGATATTTAAGATCAACGTAGCTCTTGAGCTGGACAAGTCTCGCAGTACATGTCAAGCCTGCAACCAGCCCGATTACCTGCAATCCCAGTAAGAAATGATACATAAACCACTCCTTGCATATCTTTCCCTAAAACAAAAGCCCCGGAACGTGGGGCTTACAGAGCAGATGACGGGAATCGAACCCGCCTCTTAAGCTTGGGAAGCTCACGTTCTACCGATGAACTACATCTGCGCACAAAACTGTACTGTTTCATTTTACACGCAAGCAATTAAATTTACAATAAAAAAATACAGATAGAATTATCAAATAGTGTTATAATACAGATATCAGTCTATTATTGTTGTCATTTTCAGACAGAGGAGAAACAATGACACTTAATTTCGGACACAGAGGATTCAGCGGTAACTACCCCGAGAATACCCTTCTTGCATTCGACAAGGCCATTCAGGCCGGCTGTGACGGCATCGAGCTTGATGTTCATCTTACTAAGGATGAGCAGGTAGTTGTCATTCACGACGAGCGCATCGACAGAACCTGCGACGGTACCGGTTTTGTTGCAGACTATACTCTTGATGAACTCAAGAAGTTTGATGCCTCATTCAAATTCCGCGGTCAGTGCGAACACACAACCATTCCTACACTGCGGGAATATTTCGACCTTATCAAGGACACGGACATCATCACCAACATCGAACTTAAGACAGGCATCAACACATATCCCGGAATAGAGGGCAAAACTCTTGCTCTCATTGATGAGTACGGCCTTCGTGACCGCATCATCATTTCTTCTTTTAACCATTATTCCGTTCTGTGTATGATGACTCTTGCTCCCAACATGGAGTACGGTCTTCTGTCCGAGAGCTGGATCGTTGACTTTGCGGGATATGCCAAGAAACTGGGATGTCAGTATGTTCACCCCATTTTCTGCGAAGTTACGGACATGTTCGCCCTTGAAACCGCCAGAGCAGGCATCGGCATCAACACCTGGACCGTTAACGAGGAAGCCGATATAAGGGAGATGATATCCCGTGGCTGCCATGCCATTATAGGAAACTATCCCGACAGAGTGCGGGCTATACTGGATGAACTCAAATGATCAAAGATACTGAACTTATTTCGCTTGAAGAGGGATTTCGCAGAGCCATGACTTCGGAAGTTGAGCCATGGCTTTATTCCCATATGGAAAAAGGAACCTTCCAAAGCTTCGACAAAAAAACGATCGCCTACAGAATCTATTCTGCGGTCAATCCAAAAGCAAACATCATGCTTGTCCACGGGTTCAGCGAATTCATGGAAAAGTATAATGAAATGGCATTCGTGCTAACCCAGAACGGGTTCAATGTTTATGCCATAGATTTGCGCGGTCACGGAGATTCCTTCAGATACACCGAAGACCCTTCAAAGGTTCACGTGGGTTTCTTTTCGGAATATGTAAGAGATCTTAAAGAATTCTACAAGCTTAAATTCGGCGGAAGCGTTCTTCCGAACTACATGCTGGGCCATTCCATGGGAGGCGCCATCTCCATTCTTTATGCCGAAAAATATCCTCACGACTTCGACAAATATGTTTTTTCATCACCGATGGTGCGCATGAATCCCGGTAAGTTTCCTTTTGCCATGGTTCTGTTCATTTCATGCCTGGCAGCCACTATCGGAAGCTCATGGGGCTTAGAAGGCGTTTATGCCGCGGGACAGCACCCCTTTGATCCCACGTCGAGACTTGATCAGAGCAGCTGCTGCTCACCCGAGCGCTACGAATACATTATGGATATGCGGCGCTCAAATAAAAGAAACCAGACCTGGAGCGGAACCTACGGATGGGTATACGCGGCTTGTATTTCTTCTATGTCACTATTAAAAAGACGAAACATTCGTAAGATAGACCGTCCCGTCATGATACTCGGTGCGGGACACGACCGGCTCGTGGACGAACAGTACATGCGCAAGTTTGTGGCACGGATGCCGGGAGCTGAGTACCGTTTCTTTCCCGATGCAAGACACGAGATATACCACGGGCTGGCACCGGACCGTGAGAGATTCTACACTGAAGTTCTTTCTTTTTTATCTAAATAACATAATGGATTACGGAGGGTTACATTATGGGCAAGAAGTCACGTCAGGGTTATGAATCCACAAGAAAGGAGTACCTCGCCTACTGCGCTTTCTTTCTCGGCCAGAACCTTTTGTGGGGATTCGCGGGTTACATCGAAACATTCTTGACCGACATCGGTATCGCTGCAGCAACCGCTGCGCTCATCCTTATCGTTCCCAAACTTTGGGACGCAGTGAATGACGTTCTTTTCGGTTATATCGTGGACCGACATGTGTTTAAGAACGGGCAGAAATTCGTGCCCTGGATCCGCATAGGCACTTCCGCCGTGGGTGTCACCACCATCGCACTCTTTGCGATCCCCGCATCCATGTCCAATACCGTAAAGGTCGTCTGGTTCCTTATAGCCTACATTCTTTTTGATGCTGCTTACACGATCCAGGATACTCCCGCCTTCGCTGTTACTACCGTAATGACTTCCAACGTTGAAGAGCGAACCGGCATAATCGCAGGCGGAAAGCTCTGGGCCATGGTCGGCGGTGTTGTAGCCACAGTCCTTATTCCCATGATCCGCCCGAGACTTGGCTGGCTCACGGCCTGCATCGTGTTCATCGCGGTTTCCATCTGCCTCATGATCCCCCTTCTTTTTTCGGCAAAAGAAAGACACACCGACATGGCAAGTGCGGAAAAGAATCCGGATCTCAAGGACATGCTCCATTACCTTCGCCACAACAAATATCTCTTCGTTGTGCTGATCGCCATGCTCTTACTTGGGCTTTCAAGCGTGGAACAGAAAATGGCCATCTACATGGGAAGGATCTGTCTGGGACGTGAAGATATGGCAACCCTCATCGCGGCAGGTGTAGCGGTTTCCGTCATTACCGTTTCCGCCATCGTTCCCGTTCTTTCAAGAAAGTTTGACAAATTCAACATTCTCTGCTTTGGACTTGCTTTTGCCATCACAATGGACGTGGTCACCTACTTTGTTGGATACGACAACCTGGTAGTGGCTCTGATACTTATCATGCTTAAGTGTACCGGCCTTGGTTTCTGGCAGGTTATCATCTATATGCTCATCGCCGACACCGTTGAATACGGTACCTACAAATCAGGCGTCAGAGCAGCAGGCATCACCTTCAGTCTCCAGTGCTTCGTAGCAAAATTAAAGAACGCTCTAATCGGTTCCATCGTATTGTTCTCCCTTTCCTCCATCGGTTTTGTGGAAGGCGAGAATGCAGTTCAGCCTAAGGGCGTATCCGGCGGCGTATGGGGACTTTTCAATCTTCTTCCCGCAGGAGGCTTTGCTCTGGCACTCCTTGTACTGATCATCTTCTACAGACTTAAGTCCAAGGATGTTCAGACCATGAGCGAATTAAACAACGGCCGCAAACTTGACTCACAGACAGTAAACGCTCTTGAGACCAAGTACGGCAAATCCAATATTTCCGGTAAAAAAATGTGATAGAATCCGAAGTTAAAACTCTTATAAACGAAAAAAACGAGATACAAAGGGTGCAGTGCGTCAGATTTGACAGTTGGGAGGACCTTGAATTCTTTAAACCGGTTCCCAACCACGAGGCGTTTCTGCGCCTTTGTTCCATGTACAAAAATCTGATAGTACCGAAGTTCCCCCTTGCTTTTTCCAGAATGGTGCTGATGCGTATGCCCGAAGGATTGCGCCCACCCCTCAATACCCTTACCTACGGTCGTGTAACAAGAAGGGAACTGCAGGCTGCTTACGCTCTTGAAAGAGGCCTTAAGATACGTGCGGACGGAAAACCCGAATTTGCTTCTTACAAGATCGCAGATTTCTATGAGAAGCTTAAAGCCGATCTTTCAGCCGATGTGGTCTGCGGTCTCATTCCAAAGACCCGGATCCTGCCTGTAGGAAACAACTCCGGATTTCTGTCGGAAGGCGCAAGCGCCCACAGTTTAAGGGTTAACGCATCCTTCTTTGTGATGGACTGCTTTGATCTTGCCTCTCCTTATGATGTCATCGGAACACCCCTCGGACTTAACATCAAAAACGGTGAGATCCTGTCTCCTCCCCTGTTCGGGAGGGAATCTCTTCTTGTCCGTGATGACAGGTCCGTCTCCATTGAAACACCCAGGATCCATGACCTTAAGGTGCTTATAAACGGTGTTCTTTTGCGCCACGGTCGAAATGCCGTTTTTGCTGAGCGTCCCGAGGCCAAGGAACTGCGTCTTGACGGATTTACCGGTATCGCCATTGTGGGTACCCGTGTCGTAGCGGTAAAAGAAAAAGGAACCATGTCCGTTCCCGCTTCAGGCTTTGCCATCCTGGTTAAGCCTGAGGTCTTGAGCGTGCGCCCCGGCGACAGAGTTGCATACCAGGGCTTAAAAAGCGTTACTTTCGGTATTCAGGTGGGAAACAGCCTTGTAAAGAACGGCCTTAAGACAACGGGCTTCGTTTCGACTTTCTATAACATCAAAAATCCCTTTGAGACACCCTACCCGCCCAGCCTCTATCCTCTTGATTTCAACAATGCAAGAGCAGCAAGGATAGCTCTTGGCGCCGACAAAGCAGGTAATCCCTTGCTCCTGTGGGCTGAGGGGGCAAGCAAGGTAAAAAATAACCCCGGCGAAGATTCCACCGGGGCTTCATTAAAAGAATTTGCTGATATCTGTAAAAGACAGGGAATGTATAACGGTATCAACCTTGACGGAGGCGGCAGTGCCCAGATCCTGTTACACGGGCAGCGGGCGCTTAAGATAAGCGACCGTCACCCGAACAACTCCGAAATGGAACGTGCCGTTCCCTTAGGATTGATGATCAAATAATCACCTTATTATAACCGAATTTCGAAAGCGGTTACTTTCTTTCCTGTCAGTTCTTCCGCTCTCTTGTCAGGTCCGTTTGAGCCGATGTACACAATTGCTTTGCCCTTGTGAACAACAGGCTTTCCTTCTTCATCAAAGAGTTCAAATGC
>JAILHY010000106.1 GCA_024695575.1 Lachnospiraceae bacterium | reverse complement strand
TAGTCTATTTTATTAAATATCCCCGAAAAAAGCAAACAAAAAAAGACTCCAGCATATGCTGAAGTCCTTCATAGCAAGTCGGAGTGACAAGACTTGAACTTGCGGCCTCCACGTCCCTAACGTGGCGCTCTACCACCTGAGCCACACCCCGGTATCTGTTAGCTTAATAGCGCTAACAGATGATATTATACACGAATCAGAAAATAATGCAAGAGGTATTTTTAAAAAAATTTAGGATACCCGGATAGGATCCTTCACTACGTTCAGGATGACAGATTTCCGCAGCATTTACCACAACCGGCAGATTGCGGGCAGCCTGCAAAGGAGTTGCCTGCGTTAAACGCCGATTCGATAAGGCAAACCGCGTGAGCTGCAATGCCGGAGCCGTCGCCCGTAAATCCAAGGTGCTCTTCCGTTGTGGCCTTAACATTCACAAGGGAAGGCTCGATCTTTAATGCCTTTGCGATATTCTCGCGCATGGTGTCTATGTAGGGGCGCATTTTGGGTGCCTGAGCTACCACCGTTGCGTCAATGTTCTCAACGTAGAACAGTTTCTTTTCCAGCAGATCGCCTACGTGTGCAAGGAGCTTAAGCGAATCCGCCCCCTCATACGCGGGATCGTTATCAGGAAAAAGAAGCCCTATATCCCCAAGCCCGGCTGCTCCAAGCAGAGCGTCCATTATGGCATGGGTAAGCACATCCGCATCCGAATGGCCAAGAAGCCCCTTTTCCCAGGGTATATCCACACCGCCTATGATAAGCTTCCTGTCGGGAACCAAGCGGTGTACGTCATATCCGTGTCCAACTCTCATTACATTCTCTCCGGAGCCGAGAAACCAAGCATATCTATGCAGGTTTCAAGCATGCGCCTTGTAAGGTCGATAAGTGCGATGTATCCTGCCTTCTTATCAGCATCAGTCTCCGTCAGAATCTTGGTCTCGTGATAGAAGGAGTTAAGTGCGTTGGCAAGGTCATATATGAATGCGCATACCCTGTTGGGAGCAAGCTCGTTGTAGGCATTCTCAACAGACGGTCCAAAGAAAGTGATGGCATTCATAAGATCCTTCTCGCTCTTGGATGCGGGAGTGTGGATCTTTGAATAATCTATCGTGCCGCCCTCAGCCTTGTATTTCTCAAGGATGGACTTGATACGCACGATGGTATAAAGAATGTAAGGGCCGGTATTTCCTTCAAAAGAAGTGAACCTTTCCATATCGAAGATGTAGTCCTTGGCGGGCTGGTTGGAAAGGTCGCCGTATTTGAGGGCTGAAAGACCTACGATCTTTGCGGTATTCTCTGCTTCTTCATCGGAGATCTCTTTGTTTTCTTTTATCTTTTTATACATCTCATCGCAGACATCGCGAAGAAGATATTCAAGTCTCATAACGCCGCCGTCACGTGTCTTGAATGGCTTGCCGTCCTTGCCGTTCATGGTTCCGAGTCCTATATGGCAAAGCTTGGTCGCGGGCTTGGAAAGGCCTGTCTTGTGAGCACAGCGGAAAACCTGCTCAAAATAAAGATCCTGACGCTTGTCGGTTACGTAGATCATCATGTCGGGATCGTACTCTTTGGTACGCTCCATGATGGTCGCACAGTCTGTAGTATTGTAAAGGGATGCGCCGTCCGACTTAAGGATGATGCAGGGCGGAACCTCCTTGGTATCGGTTTCTTCTTTAACATCAACTACCAGGGCGCCTTCGCTTAAATATGCGTAGCCGCCGTCCTTTAAATACTGAACCATTCCGGGAATAACTTCGTGAACCGAAGATTCGCCGTTCCACAAGTCAAAGTTGACATCAAGCTTATCGTAAATACGCTTCATGTCGTTAACGGAAACGTTGATGATATGATCCCAGAGGGCACGATAGCCCCTGACACCGGACTGAAGCTTAACGGTTGCTTCCATGGCCTTAGCCTTGTAGTCAGCGTCTTCTTTGCTCTTCTTGGATGCTGTAGGGTACATTTCCTCAAGATCGCCTACGGTAAAAGGAGGCTCCTTGGGATAATCGCCGGTGAAATTATCATCAAAATAAGGAAGATCGGGCTTGCGGGTCTGAAGCTCGTAAATAACAAGACCCATGGGAAGTCCCCAGTCTCCAAGATGCACGTCACCGATGATATCGTGGCCGTTATACTTGCAGATACGCTTAACAGCCTCGCCTACTACAGCGGGACGAAGGTGGCCTACGTGAAGGGCCTTGGCTACGTTGGGTCCGCCGTAATCGATGACGATCTTAAGGGGCTTAGCAGGCTCTTCCATGCCGAATTTGGGAGAAGAAGCCATTTTGCGAACGTAATCCGCAAGGAATTCCTCGCTTAAGTTTAGATTAATGAAACCGGGCATAACGGCTTCCACTTTGGAAAAAGTAGCGTTGCCGCTAAGCTTTTCGACTACTGCGTTGGCAATCTGGATGGGCGCGGTCTTAAGCTGCTTGGCAAGAGCCATTGCGCCGTTGCACTGGTATTCGCAGAGGTCAGGACGGTTGGATACGTTGACTTTGCCGGCGGATTCGTCGAAACCGGCGGATTTGAACGCGGCCTGAACCTCGAGTGTTATAAGTTCAATAAGTTTTTGCATTTATGTAAATCCTTTCTTGTAAAACACTTTAACGTTTCGAATACGGGCATCCGCAGTAGTTCTGCCGATATAGTCCGTATTTCGCGGATAGTTCAACCGAGTGTTTGTATCCTTCGCCCTTCTTGAAGTCCGACGGCAGCCACTCAATTCCTTCTTCCGAAGCAATCCTTCGTCCGATCTCGTTGATTAGCTCCGCGTTCTTTAAAGGGCTGATGGTAAGGGTTGTCGTAAAGTAATCGGCACCTTGAGTTTTCGCCATGCGGGCGGCTTCCCTGAGTCTTAACTCAAAGCACACCGCACATCGGGCACCGCCTTCGGGTTCCGACTCAAGACCCTTCACAGCCTCATAGAATACGCCCGGATCCTGATCCGCAACCACGCACTCTATTTCGCTTCCGGGATACTCCTTGCGGATAGCTTCCACCAGCCGCTCAAGCTCTGCTGCCCTGTGGTTATACTCCGTCTCCTCCGTGATATTGGGATTGTAGTAATATACCACGATCTTGATCCTGTCTTCAAGTACCGTCAGGCAATGGGACGAGCAGGGTGCGCAACAGGCATGCAAAAGAAGGGTCTTTTCTTTCGTTCCTTCTTTGGCAAGTGTAGCTTCCATGAGCTTATTATAGTTTTCTTTATTCATTATCTAAAATATGAAACACCTGATTCAAATATCTTAAGGTCCTGCTCACCGTAAATGTTGATGGCCACGAACTTGCCACGTCGCTCGGAGTGAGCCATCTTACCAAGAATACGGCCGTCGGGGCTTGTGATACCTTCGATCGCCATGTAGGAACCGTTGATGTTGTATTCCTCATCCATGGAGATGTTGCCGTCGGGATCACAGTATCTGGTAGCAACCTGACCGTTGGCAAAGAGTGCATCCAGGCATTCCTTGGGTGCTACGAAACGGCCTTCACCATGAGATGCGGGATTGGTGTAAACTCCGCCAAGCTTGGCGCCTGCAAGCCAGGGTGACTTGTCGCTTACGACCTTGATATAAGCCATCTTGGATATGTGTCTGTTGATGGTGTTGTATGTAAGTGTAGGTGAGCCAGCGCTCTGTCTGTCGATTATCATGCCGTCGGGTACAAGTCCCAGCTTGATGATAGCCTGGAATCCGTTACAGATACCAAGGGCAAGACCGTCACGCTCGTTTACGAGTTTGTTAACTTCTTCACGAATCTTTGCGTTTCTGAAAGCAGTCGCAAAGAACTTGGCAGATCCGTCGGGTTCGTCACCTGCGGAAAAGCCGCCGGGGAACATGATTATCTGGGCCTCGGCGATCTCGCGGGCAAAGGCATCGACCGAATCTCTTATGTCCTGGGCATTAAGATTCTTGAATACGCGGACGCTTACGTCGGCACCGGCATTTTCAAAGGCCTTCTTTGAATCGTATTCACAGTTGGTACCCGGGAATACAGGAATAAATACACGGGGCCTTGCAACCTTGTGCCTGCATACATAAACCTCAGACGCCTTGTATTGTTCATCCCTTAAGCCTTCTCTTTCATAGGTCGCACGGGACGGGAATACTTTGTCCAAGGGCTTGCGCCAGGTGTTGATGGCATCCGTTACTTCAACCGAGTCGTCACCGAAAGAAAATCTTCCGTCTTCCGTAACGGTACCAAGTTCCACGCTGTCAAATTCATCGGAAACTCCCGCATCGGCCACAAGTTCGATGACGATTCCGCCAAGAGCGTTCTCAAAGAGAGATGCAAGCTCAAGGCTGTCGTTAAACTTGATACCCAGTCTGTTACCGAAGGCCATCTTGGCAAGGGAAGCAAATACGCCGTTTGAATCGGTGGAGTAAACTGCCTTTACGGAGCCTTCGCGGATAAGTGCCGTGATATAGTCAAACATTTCGAGTACATGCTCGTATATGGGCATTTCGTACTCATCCCTCTCGATGGGGAAGTATATAAGTCTGTCTCCGGCTTTCTTAAGCTCGGGAGTAACGATCTGTTTTTCTTTGGCAACGTCCACGGCAAAAGAAACCAGAGTCGGAGGAACATCGATATCGTCGAAGGTTCCGGACATGGAGTCCTTACCGCCGATGGAAGCAAGACCGAAGCCGATCTGCGCGTCATAGGCACCAAGAAGTGCTGCAAAAGGCTGACTCCATCTGTGAGGATCACTTGTCATCCTTCGGAAATATTCCTGGAAGGTGAAGTGGATCTTGGATGCGTCACCGCCGGAGGCAACGATCTTGGATATGGATGATAATACCGCATAAACCGCACCGTGGTAAGGTGACCAGGATGAAAGGTACGGATCAAAGCCGTAGCTCATCATGGTTACGGTATCGCTGGTTCCGTCAAGTACGGGAAGCTTGGCTACCATGGTCTGAGTCTCGGTGAGCTGAGTCTTACCGCCGTAAGGCATAAGCACTGATCCCGCACCGATGGAAGAGTCAAACATTTCCACAAGGCCCTTCTGTGAGCACTCGTTAAGATCCGAAAGAACGGCATTAACTGCGCCCTTGAAGTTACCTGCGTTAACTTCCTCAGCCACCTTGGAGATGGCCATATGTTCAAAGTAGTTGTCCTCCTTGGAAGGCATCTCAACTACTACAGATGTTTCCTGATGTGCGCCGTTGGTATCAAGGAAAGCACGGCTGAGATTTACGATATCCTTGCCTCTCCAGGTAAGAACAAGGCGTTTTTCTTCGGTAACAACAGCTACCTTAACTGCCTCAAGGTTCTCGGAGAAAGCATATTCAAGGAACTTGTCGGCATTCTCGGGACTGACCACAACTGCCATACGCTCCTGAGATTCGGAAATGGCAAGCTCGGTTCCGTCAAGTCCTTCGTACTTCTTGGGAACAAGGTCAAGATCCACCTTCAAACCGTCAGCAAGCTCACCGATTGCAACGGATACACCGCCTGCACCGAAGTCGTTACACTTTTTGATAATGGAAGTGACCTCGGGACGTCTGAAAAGTCTCTGGATCTTACGCTCTGTAGGTGCGTTACCCTTCTGAACCTCGGCTCCGCAGGTCTCAATTGAGCTCTCTGTATGAACCTTGGAAGATCCTGTTGCACCGCCGCATCCGTCACGGCCGGTACGACCGCCAAGAAGGATGATGATATCACCGGGATCGGAGGATTCGCGGATAACGTTACGTCTGGGAGCAGCACCCATAACGGCGCCGATCTCCATTCTTTTGGCTACGTAGGAAGGATGGTAGATCTCCTTGACATAGCCTGTGGCAAGGCCGATCTGGTTACCGTAGGAGCTGTAACCTGCGGCTGCACCTTTGACGAGTTTCTTCTGCGGGAGCTTACCCTTAAGAGTCTCGGTAACGGGTACTGTGGGGTCTGCGGCACCTGTGATGCGCATTGCCTGATATACGTAAGATCTTCCCGAAAGAGGATCTCTGATGGCGCCGCCCAGACAGGTTGCGGCACCACCGAAGGGCTCTATCTCGGTAGGATGGTTGTGAGTTTCGTTCTTAAAAGAAACCAGCCACTCCTCGGTATGTCCGTCAACTTCCACGGGAACCACGATGGAGCAGGCATTGATCTCATCGGAAACCTCCATGTCCGTAAGCTTTCCGTCGGCCTTCAACTTACGCATGGCCATAAGGGCGAGATCCATAAGGCACACGAACTTGTCGGGTCTGTCCTTGAAAAGCTCCTCTCTTGCATCCATGTAACTCTGATAGGAAGTCTCAATGGGTGTACGGAAATACCCGTCCTCAAAGGTAACATCCTTAAGTTCCGTTGAGAAAGTGGTATGTCTGCAGTGATCTGACCAGTATGTATCAAGAACCCTGATCTCAGTCATGGAAGGGTCACGGTTTTCTTCTTCCTCGAAGTACTTCTGTATATGGAGGAAATCCATGAATGTCATGGCAAGACCCAGGGAATTGTAAAGGGTCCTAAGTTCGTACTCGGGCATATCCTTAAAGCCGTCGAAGATCTTAACATCCTCGGGCTCGTCAAATACGGTAATGAGGGTATCGGGTTTAAGGCTGTCGGTCTCCCTTGAATCAACGGGGTTGATGCAGTAGCCCTTGATGCGTGCGAATTCCTCGTCGGAAATGCCGCCTTCTATAACATAAATGACTGCGGTCCTGATAACGGGCTTCTCGTCCTCTTTGAGGAATCCGATACACTGAACCGCCGAATCCGCTCTCTGATCGAACTGTCCGGGAAGGAACTCTACCCCGAACACTCTGTCCGAATCGCCCTTGGTGAAGTTCTCAAAATAAACATCATCTACCGGAGGCTCCGAAAAAATGGTGTGGACCGCACGTTCAAAGGTGTCATCGGAAATATTCTCCACATCGTATCGGATAAGCACGCGCACTCCCGTCACGCCCTGAATGTTCAAAAATCCTGCGCAATCGTCCTTCAGTTCCTTCGCCTTAACGGCAAAAGGCTGTTTCTTTTCGACATAAATACGTCTTACCATTCCATTCTCCTTTATAATGCTTGTTCTTTAACCGAACATAACAAGAAACAAGGCCCCCTTGGGAGCCTTGAAGATCATTCTTCGGCAATAAGACTACCCAGGATAAATATAAGCTGGGAATCTATATCTTTCTCCGATACGCCGGTGGTCCTTGCCGCAATCTTTAAGCCTTCCATCAAATACATGATGTTGAGGGCTATGGTGTGAACGTCGTCGGCATAGAATTCCCCCGACTCAACGCCCTCACGAATTATGGCTTCAATAGTATCAAGGCCCATGTGAAACGCATCTGCTGCCGCATTGTCCGAATTACCTATGGATTGCATATAAAACAGATACTCGTAAAGTGCTGTTGCAAGACTCTTGTCTTTGCTCAGGATCTCTTTCTTTTGCTCATTCAAAAAGAAAGCAAGCTTGTCGCCCGCAGTCTTGCCGGTGACGCTCTCAATGGACTGCTTAGCCGCTTCCGAGATTATTTCGTTAAAAATACTTTCCGTGCTGTCAAAATAGATATACAAACCGCCACGTGAGATATCGCATGCCTCCACGATATCCTTCATGGTGACACTCTTAAAGCCTTTGTCTGCGAAAACAGTCTTAGCGGTGTCGATGATATACTGCCGTTTCCGGGCCGCTTTGTCGCTCATTCCTAAATCCCTTCAAATGATTCTATGCTAAAGGTGAATCCCAGATCTCAAGGAGTTTCTTCATCCTGCGAAGGGCCAGTACCCAGATACCGCTTGATACCGCGTCGTTCCAGACTTTGCCTTTCGTCATGCCCCCCAGCACGTACTTACTCAGCACTCCCGTAAGGATCTGACAATCCTTAATGGTGGCGTTCTCTACAGCGCGTTTCTCATCTTCAAGAGTTTTGATGAAGTTCTGAGAGAAAACGTATGAGTAGTTTTCGTCCATGAGTCCGGTTTCCCTAGCCTCGTTCACGAAGTTAAGGAGGGTTGAATCATAAACGGGAAATCCCACCGATGAAGAAGTCAGCCCGTTATCCTGATAGATATGAGAAACATCGGTAGCCACGTGACTTTCAAGCCACGGAAGATACCGTAAGAGCCTCTCCACATCTTCGCGATAATCTGTAAGTTTGATCTCCCTCATAAGCACACTCCCGTTCAGAATACACCTAAAGCACATACATTGTATCAACAAATTTTTAAAATGACAACAGTAAAAAGGCTGATATTCTTGAACAATTTCAAATATATGTTAGAATCAAATTATATTGTATGTTTGGAGGATATCATGGCAGCAACCGAAGTTTCCAAGGGTAAGAGCATATGCGGCGAAGGCCAGCCCCTTGATGCCATTCACTTAATCGCAACGGGGTCCGTAAAGGCTTCTTTTCCCGGCGGAGAGCTGATCCTTAAGAAAGGCGACGTGGTAGGTCTTTGCGACATTGCCTTCGATTCACATTTCTTCAGCTACACCACCGTCGAGAACAGTTCTTTTATCTCCATTCCCGTCAAAAACAAAAACGCTCTGGTGGCTCTCAGCAAGTCCAATCCCGATATTGCCCGCATGATGTTTAACTCCATGATCAATCAGGTGTTCCAGTTTATGGCTGCCTACGCCAAGACCAAAGAAACCTGTTCCGGAATGTATTCTAAGATCACTTCCCTTTACGATACCTACGTGGGGATCTGCTCAAAGAACAACTTCAGTCCCCGTTCCCTGCCTCAGTTTGAGAATTTAACTGAGTTTTTGCTGGATGAGGACGTTAATCCCTGGGTTCTTCCTTATTATGTGGCCATGAAGGATTTTCCTCCGGAACTTAAGAATCTCCTTGCCTCCAAGTCCGGTTTCTTTAACGGTTTCCTGAATCAGGCAAGTACCGACATACATTCGGCCTTCTCCATTTACGAGACCATGGAGGATTACATGGCAGAGAACGCCGAGATATTCATGCAGGAATCCCGCGGTGATATCTTTGACCTCTACCTTTCGCTCTACGGCCGTGTCCAGCACGACACTGACGACGCCAAGCAGGTCGTAGCGATCCTTAACGATATCGCCAATTATATAAAGGA
>JAILHY010000099.1 GCA_024695575.1 Lachnospiraceae bacterium | reverse complement strand
TGTCATTCCGGTGAATACCCCGGAATGGCTCAATTGGGGGAACAAATATGAGCGATCCTGTTGCAACACCTACTACTCAGCAGACAAACGAACAGACAATGGGTCAGCAGACTTCTTTTTCACAGAGATTTATAAACTCCGGAAGATCCGGGGGATCAATTGGGCCCGCGCCCGTGCAGACTGTGAAGGAGTCTGTTCCTTACGGTTCTGAAAACGGCGGATTGTTAAGCTGGTTTAAAAAGAAATTCGGCAAAAACGAGAGTGTTGATCTTGAAGAAGATGAAGACGATGATGATTTAGAACTGGAAAGCATCAGTTCAGAAGATTCAGAAGATTCAGAAGATTCTGACGATGAGTGGGATCAGACTGCCGTATGGGATGATGAAGAAGACACTGACTTAGAATTAGAGGATTTAGATGAAGAAGACGATGATGGTTTCACGGATGAGGAAATAGTTGATGTAACCCCTGAAACCCGTCGTAAAGATAAGGACGAGATTGAGATTATCGATATCGAAACTCACACTCCCGAGCACAGAGAGCATCAGGGTGTTCTTGATCTTGCCGCCGATATTATGAAGGACGTAAAGGAGGGCTTGATATTTGATCACGAGGATGGAACCGAGTATGCAGCCTTGAAGGTGGCTCTCACTGAACTTACCTCCGCTCTTTCGCAGAGTATACCTGACAGAAAAGGAAAACCGAATGAATTCAGAAAGGCAGGCTTTACCGTAAATTTCTGGTACAGACAGGGTATTATTCACTGTAAGAATTATATAAGCCATATCGACGGCAAAAAACTTTCCAAAATAAAGGATTACGGTAAGCGGCGTTACGCTCAGGTTTCCGCAATGCTTCCCATGCTTGAAAAAGAATTGTACTGGATGTCGAGTTTTATCCAGGGAAGTGATGAATCCTATAAAGGTAAAGCGTTTAACGATGTTTTGTTTGAAGCCCGCTCCGAGTCCTTTAAAATGGGTGAAGGAAATATCGAAGAAATTCGTGATGCATCTTCTGTTGTCTATAAGAAGACCGGAGAGGACGGATCGGCATCGTACATAACTCTTGAAGAAAAATACTCAATGGACGATACACGTACGGGTCATGCAGCATCTTACAGAAATGCGACCAAGGGTAAGTCTTTCTTTGACCTTGCCTGGGACTTCTTTGACAGTAAAGAAGACCTTAAGGAAAAATACAAACTGCATGATGTCGAAGACGTTGTAAGAAAACTTGCGACTGAACCTGAGTATTGTATTTCTTTCAGAAAGAAAGAAGATACGGAGGATCCTGAAGCATATAAGACTGCAAAGCTTAATGAATACAGAGAGAAGGGCATTTATTTTGAAAAGTACCTTCCCGAACTTGCAGCTCATATCAAGGAACCCGGCAGCGCTGCACTTCTTGAAGCCTGTGCCGATTACCAGATTTATGTCGCAAAGGAATCTTCTGATATTGCAACTGCGAAAAATGCACGTATCAAACCCGGTTCGGTTCTTTCGGACCGTAATGTTTCAAGCAGTATCCTTGCCAAGAACCTTGGAATGAGTGATATTATAGCCGAATCAAAAACTGTAATGCTTGAAAAGGAGGACGGGACTAAAGTTCGCGGTAACTCCATGGCGGAAGCTAAGGGCAAGCCTATCAGTGTCATAGAGGCTGATGCAAAGAAGGAACAGGAGCGGATCAATCACGGTGATCCCACATCTACAAAGACTGTCAGAGTAGTATATACACCCAAGGTTGTCAAGCAGATTCAGATGCTCAATATTTTTGATATGATCTCCGGACAGGTAAACAGGAATCCGAACAATTTCATGTTTACCTATGAGGTAAACGAAGATGACAACGGATATCAGGTATGGTATCTTACTTCCGTTACGGGAATCGATAATAAAATGTCATTCGGTAATATGACAGGAGCGGATCTTCAGGCCCAATCCGTAGGACAGTTCCTGAATCCTTTCTATATCGAAGGTAATGAAAGTATGGTCATGAATACGATCCGGTATCTGCCCAAGGAATTTTATCACAGGATAATGGCTTATTCACCGGAAAAGGCCGGTTTCGATCAGTCTCATTTAAGATCCACCGAGGAGATTGATGCATTTAAGAGCAGATTACGCTACGTGCAGGACGAACTCAGCAGGCGTGTCGGTATAGTAGAGAAGAACACTGAACTCAGGTTAAAGAATGAGACTCCTGACGAAAAAGCTCTTGAGTATGAGTTAAAGTTCGGAATCACTCTTACCGAAAGGGACGAAGAAGATATGATCGAATATCAGAAGATGGTTGATTCGGGTGGAGCATCAATCAATGATGCAGGCGATGATGATGCTCAGCTTGCGCTTCGCAGTAAGATGGATGCTTCCGGATATCTTAAATGGGCACTTATGCACTGAGTTTCTTCGTAAATTTATGGAGTTTTTATTGATTTTTTAATTTACCTTGTTTATAATACTATCCGAGTTGTTTGAAACAATAATTTATCATAGAAGAGGAGAATAAAAGAATGGCAAATATTGATTTAACTCAGTATGGCATCACCGGTACCACCGAGATCGTGTACAATCCTTCTTACGAGCTTCTTTTTGAAGAAGAGACCAAGGCTGGTCTTACAGGATTTGAAGTAGGTAAGCTTACCGAGCTTGATACCATCAACGTAATGACAGGTGAGTTCACCGGTCGTTCACCTAAAGACAAATACATCGTTATGGATGCTAACTCCAAGGACACCGTATGGTGGACCACCGACGAGTACAAGAACGATAACCATCCCATGAGCGAGGACGTTTGGGCTAAGGTTAAGGATCTTGCAAAGAAGGAACTTTCCGGCAAGAGACTTTTCGTTGTTGATGCATTCTGTGGCGCTAACAAGGATACCCGCATGGCAGTTCGTTTCATGATGGAAGTTGCTTGGCAGGCTCACTTTGTTAAGAACATGTTCATCGTTCCTACAGATGAAGAAGAAGCTAACTTCAAGCCTGATTTCGTAGTATATGCTGCATCCAAGGCTAAGGTTGACAACTTCAAAGAGTTAGGTCTTAACTCCGAAACCTGCGTTGCTTTCAACATCACCTCCAAGGAACAGGTTATCCTTAACACCTGGTACGGCGGTGAGATGAAGAAGGGTATGTTCTCCATGATGAACTACTTCCTTCCTCTTAAGGGCATCGCTTCCATGCACTGCTCCGCAAACACTGATATGGAAGGTAAGAACACCGCTATCTTCTTCGGACTTTCCGGAACAGGTAAGACCACACTTTCTACCGATCCTAAGCGTCTCCTCATCGGTGATGACGAGCACGGCTGGGACGACAACGGCGTATTCAACCTCGAAGGTGGTTGCTATGCTAAGGTTATCGGCCTTGATAAAGAACATGAGCCCGACATCTACGGCGCTATCAAGAGAAATGCACTTCTTGAGAACGTTACCGTAGCAGCAGACGGCAAGATCGATTTCGACGATAAGAGCGTTACCGAGAACACTCGTGTATCTTATCCTATCGACCACATCAAGAACATCGTTAAGAAGGTTAACAAGGTTTCTGCAGGTCCCGAAGCTAAGAGCGTTATCTTCCTTTCAGCTGACGCATTCGGAGTACTTCCTCCTGTATCAATCCTTACTCCTGAGCAGACTCAGTACTACTTCTTAAGTGGTTTCACTGCTAAGCTTGCAGGTACCGAGAGAGGTATCACCGAGCCTACACCTACTTTCTCAGCTTGCTTTGGTCAGGCATTCCTTGAGTTACATCCTACCAAGTACGGCGAAGAGCTTGTTAAGAAGATGAAGAAGTCCGGCGCTAAGGCTTATCTTGTAAACACCGGATGGAACGGAACCGGCAAGAGAATCTCCATCCCTGATACCAGAGGTATCATCGATGCTATCCTCAACGGCTCCATCAACAATGCACCTACCAAGAAGATCCCTTACTTCAACTTCGAAGTTCCTACCGAGCTTGCTGGAGTTAACACCGGAATTCTTGATCCTCGCGATACCTACGCTAACGCTTCCGAGTGGGAAGAGAAGGCTAAGGATCTTGCAGGAAGATTCATCAAGAACTTCAAGAAGTACGAGACCAACGATGCCGGTAAGGCACTTGTTGCAGCAGGCCCTCAGTTATAAGAATGTCATCCTGAGCGAAGCGAAGGATCCCATGAGGGTTAACTTAATGTATTTTTCCCCCGACTATACGGTCGGGGGATTTTTTTTGCTTTATATGTGGTAAAATGAACATGGACTGTATTATTTAGTAATCAGAAGGGAGCTACATATGGAACCTACACCCCAAGGAAATCTGCAGCGTCAGAGGAATACCCAGCCTTTGTATGTTGAAGGCGCGGGACTACTATCACAGGATTATCAGACAACCCAGGCTACGCCGATAAATTATCAGCAGATCAAGCAGGATACCCGTGTCAAAAAGTCTTCTTCTTCTGCAAAAACACGAGAGCACATTCTTTTTGTAAAGAATGATATTCAGATGGCGGCCTCTGTACTTACGAGCGATACGGTTCCTGCAGAATATCGGAAAAAGTATAACAAAGTATTTGAATCCATATCGCAGTATTGCAGTATTACGGATACCTGGGCTGATGCAGAGGCTGACAGAAATTTTTGGACAGAAGTAAAGCATTTCTTTTCTCATTACAGTACCAGAAAGAAACTTAAGAATGAAACCAAGTATATGAATGAGTCCATAAAAGGTCTCAAGGAGATTATTTCGGATCCTGCTACAAGTGAAGAAATGAGGATCGTTCTTACCCAGTGCCTTAACAAACTCATTGTTGCAGGAGGTGGTTTGGCTGATGACACAAGAACCGGTCACGAGCTTACTGCTGATGTTCTTCAAAAGAAAGGGTGGGAAGCGGGACGCGTTCTCGATGTTACTGGTAAGACCATTGCTTCTTCTGACAGGAGCGAGACGAAGTCTTCCATCAGTGCTAAGCTTGATAAACGAGGAGAACCTCTGTTTTCGCATGAGCCCTGTGTGGAGGATGTGCAGCAGGGATGTATGGGAGACTGTTACTTTATCAGTTCTATTGCCGAAACCGTAGCAAAGAATCCTAAAATGATAAAGGATTCTATGCTGGATAACAACGACGGTACCGTAACGGTACGTATGTATGACAAAGATCAAACTGGACAGTTTCATCCGGTATATGTAACTGTTTCAAAAGAAGTCCGTGCGACCGGTGCGGGGGGAGCTACGTGGGTTGCGATAATGGAGAAGGCTTTTGCTGCCCACAGGCAGGATAAAGCTAAAAACGGCCTGGAAGTCAAAACCGGGGAAAAGGACGGAAACGATGAGTATGAATATCAAGCTGTCAGGGCTGACACTATAGACTATGGGTATATATCACAGGGTGGTTTTTCCAATGAGGCGACAGAGGAGTTTCTTGGAAAAAAAGCTGAAAAAACCATATACATAAGAGAAGGTTATGACGATAAAACCAATACCATTGCAATGATTGATGCGGCTTTACGCGTTGACAATGCTTACCTTCGCGCTGTTAAAGAACTTGATGTTGCTATAGCACATGAAAAGCAGCGATTGAAAGATCTGTTTGACCCTAAGAATGAGAAATCTGTTGTTAAAGATCCCCAGTATCAAAACTGGGTTTATGAAATGAAAGTCATCCAAGAAGAGTTTAATACAATAAACAATGGTGACAGCGCAGCATTCTATAAAAGAAAGGGTATTCCGGATGATCCGCAAAAACAGCTTTTATATGCACAAAAGGCTGCAGAAAGAATGGCTGAAATCGACAGGAAGATGAAAGCATTTGAAGCGACTTTTAATGATACTTTAAACCGTTTGGAGCAAAGAAAAAATGAGTTAATGACAGCTGCCAAACTTGAAGGCGAATCCTATCTGTTTGACGGAAAAATCATCTTAAAATCTTCTGAACTAGACGAGGAAGCCAGAGCCAAGTGTACAGAGAATACAAGTGCAGAGGATATCGCTAAGGTTCAGACCCTTGTAAGGCAGACCTTTGCAGACTATTTGAGTTATGACAAAAATATATTTAAGTTTGATGGCTCAAGGGAAGATCTAAAAGATGCTCTGGAAAAGCGTATAAATACAGGACGTCGTAATCTTTTGGAACTGGCAGGTGAGCTTGGTTATAATAGTGAGACTAAGTCTGCAGGTGAATATACATTTATGGAAAAAGTCCTTCACAGTAATATGTATAATTCGATAAAAGACAGGATCGATACAGATGAACTTGTTAAATTATGCATGAAGGATATGCTTATCAATATGGAGAAGGCATATGCCAATCTTGGTAAGATCCATGTAAAAGAAAAGCAGCTCCTGTCCGGTGAGTACAGTCAGTATACTTCTGAACTGTTTGAAACCATTAAAGCAGGGCTTCAATCAGGAAAACTGTTGAATTGCGGCTCCCGTAAGATCGATAGTAAAGAGAGGGGTACATCCGGAGAAGGTCTTAGGGACGGTATTTCCGGAGGACACGCTTATTCCATCCTTGATACGATGGAAAAAGGCGGGCGGAAATATGTTAAACTTCGAAACCCCTGGGGTTCTTATTCGATGAAGTACGTTGAGACCGAAAAGGACGGTAAGAAACAGATCGTAGCCAAAAAGTATAAAAATGCAAAAGACGGTGTTTTCTGGGTTGATATGAATCACTTTGTTCAGTTATTTGATCAGCTGTTCCAGAACGCGTCATAGGAGGCGATCATGGAAGCTTTAGATAATTTATTTATTGAAATTGTCAGAGATGAAGCTACCGGAGATTTTGCTTATTTAGATGATATAGAGGAAAATCTTGAACGGTACGGGGAGCATCTTGCCGTGCTTTCTGACGGACTTTTTGATCGTAAGATCAATAACGAGATCGTAGCGTTCCCGGGAGAACTACCTTCACTAATGATAACGGATGATCATTTCGGCCTTGAAAAGTCAGGCTTGAAGGTTGATCCTATTTTGATAACTTATGAAAAAACGGATTCTATAGATGAAGAATCAGAGTGTTTCTATATTACGGTTTCGGTAAGGCTTGATTTTGATTCTAAATTTAGCAATCTGCTTAAAAAGCCATTAAAGGAATGGAACAGAGGGCCTCATATTTCTCAGATTGATGCAGACGATCAGGGGTCCGTTTTCTTTTTCCATAGGACGACGGAATATGGAGAGATCGTTTCCGCGGGTGCGGTTGAGTTGATGCTATATACTCTTTCGCTTGAAGTTAAGGACTTTATTTCGATAGTTAAGAATTCTTTGGGGAGGTAAGGAATGAATAAAGAAAAATCTCAACAGGTTCTTCCGATTCAGTCCATCCTTGGCCCCAGAGTTAACGGTCTTTACAGCATGCTGTTGGAAGCTGGATTTGCAGCTGTCATTGATGAGGACGATAATGAAAACCGATTTGTAACTTTGCTTAGAGATGAAGGAGAGCCTGTTACGCTTCTTTATCGCTATATGGGCGATGAGCAACTTATGAATTATTATCTCACGGTGGCGGCAGAGGTTAATGTCAAAGGAATATCCAAGGATGCGTTATCCATGTGGTTGAAT
The DNA here is from genome assembly GCA_024695575.1 of Lachnospiraceae bacterium. GTDB lineage: Bacteria > Bacillota > Clostridia > Lachnospirales > Lachnospiraceae > UBA1258. Next base: position 21,530 of record JAILHY010000099.1, on the reverse strand, counting down.
TCTTTAAAGCTTAGTCAGGTTAGATCACATGGCGATGATTCTTTACTTGTCATGGCTTATCTTCCCGAATACGGGGGAATCAGTGACACAAGAAGCCTTCTTTTATTCTTAAGAGAATACTGCAACGAACTTGATTCATTATCTGCCATAATCGGAACGATTTAGATTTAAACCTTGATAACGGGCTTTGAATATTCAGGGGTACGCGCAGAGCTTTCCTTCCTGGTAATTGCATAATCGTAAAGCGTGGAAGCGCAGAGATCCTGATCAAATAAAGCTTTGTTAAATGAGTCCAGCGATTGTAACACGTCCGGTACCTTGGATACTATATTCAGGGTGCCGGTTTTTTTGATGTGTGTAAGTACATCTGCATGATCTTCCCTGAATCCTAAGAGACGGACGTGGGCTAGTTTCGACACATCCTTAAAGGATACGATCGTGTTGGAAGGCTTTGCGTGAATGTTAAGAAGAATATGGGTAAGTGCCCGCATTAAACCCGTGCGGGTGTGATTCTTTGCTTTAATAGAATCCACAAAATCTTCAAATCCTTTGTATGCAGGAAGAAGATTCTTTATTCTGTTATAAAGGTCCGGTGAGACTTCAAGAAACTGCTCATTTTCATCCATGTTCATAAGTTTGGCAAAAAGAATGTCGGAAAAGTTGTCGGAAGTTAAGACCCTGTTATGCACAATTTCACCTCGCAGAATATTGAAAGCACATTCCGGAACGAAGGGCTTTATATCATCAGGCTTTCCGTTCCTGATGATCGATCTTAATGCAGTGGCACTTTGCTTATCTGAGTCCGTATTAATGGACAGGTCATTATAAGCGGCACCAACCCGCTTATGAGTGATATATTTAAATCCGGCGTTCATTGACTGTCCCGCGATTATGTATTCTATCCCAAGCACATTATTGGGAGAGGAAAGTATCTTTTCATATTCCGGAAAAGAAAGTGCCCTGGCTTTCGCAAAGGTTAAACCTTCGGACATTTTTTCTTTTATCTTCGGTGAATCGGCATTGCCTTCTTTGGAAAGAATAGATGCAGCTTCCTGTAAAGCGGCAATGTCACCGCACTCACTCCCGAAACAAAGATAATCGGCATTTAAGCCACATGCGATAGTGACAGCGCCTTTGGCAAACATATCAGCACTGCCTGTTGAATAGACAACGGGTAAAAGAAATACAGCATCCACCCCGGCTTCAAGTGCCATGCGTGTCCTTGCTTCTTTACAGATCACGGCAGGCTCGCCCCGCTGCACAAAATCACCGCTTATGATGGCGATGATACGGTCTGTATCCGTGTTCTTTTTGATATAGTCGATCTGATAAGCGTGGCCGTTATGGAAGGGATTGTACTCGCAGATAATAGCTGCTGTCTTCAATGTAAATGCCTCCGGATTCTTTCTTTCTGTAATACTATATCACGTTGTTATAAATTTAACAATATAAATTGTACTAAATAAAATACACAAATAAAGATAATTTTCCTTGTGAAATGGCTAGGTTTCGGATATAATCCATTTAGATGATATTTGTATCAACAGGCAAATATCTTTTTTGTTACTTTTTGATCAGAAGTATTGTTAAAATTTAGACAAACAATGGAGGGCGATATGTCATACATCGATATCATTAAAGATAAAGCAAGGAGAGACAAGAAGACCATAGTTCTTCCCGAGGCTAACGATAAGCGCGTGTTGATCGCTGCAGCCAAGATCATAGAAGAGGATATTGCTAATGTAATTCTTGTTGGCGATGAAGAAAAGATCAAAGAGGGTGCTTACTGGCTGGAACTTGACCTTTCCAAGGTTAAGATCATCAATCCGCAGACTACCGACAAGCTTGATGAATATGTAAATGTATTATATGAAACACGTAAAGCAAAGGGTATGACCGAGGAGAAGGCTCGCGAGATTCTTTTATCCGATTATCTTACCTTTGGCGTGGTAATGGTAAAGGCTAATGATGCGGACGGTATGGTTGCCGGATGCTGCCATGCTACGGCAGATACTTTGCGTCCTTCACTTCAGATATTAAGGACTGCACCCGGCGTTAAGCTGGTTTCCGGTTTCTTTATCATGGTAGTGCCTGATTGTCAGTATGGCGATAACGGTACATTCCTTTTTGCAGACTGCGGACTCAATCAGGATCCGACAGCAGAGGAGCTTGCTGCCATCGCCGATACCAGCGCCAAGAGCTTTAAGGTTCTTGTTGGTTCCAAGCCCATCATTGCAATGCTCAGTCATTCTACCAAGGGCAGTGCCAAGCATCCTCTTGTTGACAAGGTTGTTGAGGCTACCAGGATCGCTCATGAACAGTATCCCGGACTTGCAATTGACGGTGAACTTCAGACCGATGCGGCTATCGTTCCTTCCGTAGCCAAGTCAAAGGCTCCAGGATCTGAGGTCGCAGGACATGCCAATGTTCTTGTGTTCCCTAACCTTGATGCAGGCAACATCGGATACAAGCTTGTTCAGAGACTTGGCAAGGCCGAGGCATACGGTCCCATGCTTCAGGGTATCGCTAAGCCTGTTAATGATCTTTCTCGTGGATGTTCCTGGGAGGATATCGTGGGCGTTGTAGCACTTACAGCTGTTCAGGCTCAGCTGGTATAAAATAATTCGATCACTTCCTTTCGGACGGTTCTTTATGAGAACCGTCCTTTTTTATTATCCGTTTCACATTGGATGTTACAATTCAAAGAGTGCGGATAAGCGCATCGGAGGTGTATATGAAAAAGACTTTGAAACGCATTTGTTCAGTGATTACGGCACTTTTGCTGGTGTTTACAATGTTTGACCTGTCAGGCATCAAGGCCCATGCAGATTCATCCGGGCTTGAAATTGTGTTTGCCGGTAATTTGTCGGGGGATCAGATCACATATTCCGTCGGCTCCACGAATGTTGTTTTTACGGTTAATTCCGGGAGCGCAGGAGATAAGTGGGTGTCCGGTTCCAAGACATTGAAAGTGTCAGACGAAAAAAGTGCCTTTATTGCTGATCTTAACAGTTATCTTTCTTTAACAGGCCTTTCTTCATCCATGAAGATTAAGCTTTCAGAAAATTATCCCAATACTAATGAAGGCTTTAAGTGTTATCTGAATTACAGTGAAAGTTTGTTTACCGGCATTACTGCTGACGGAACACCGCGCGGTAAAATTTATCTTTCCGTGATAATGGAGCCTGTCGAGGCTACTATCAACGCAACCGGCATCACCACATATCAGCAAAATGTAAATGATCCTGAGTTTGTTGCATTTTCTTTTGGCATAAATGATGTTGAGCGTACAAATATGCCTAATAATATTAATCATAAAAGAGGATCGTCAACTGAGTCTTATAGTACTACATGTACATACACTCCTGTTGGAGATAACCTTGATTTTGTTGTTCGCGTACTTAATCCGTTAGCGTTGCCAAAATCTGTAGTAATCAACAATATCACTTATAATAAAGATAATACAACCGGCTTTCCTACTTATGAGACGCTGGCAAATTATCTCGTGCCTGAAGAAAACGCCTATAAGTTTACTATCTCCGGAGTACTGAAGGCTGACAATAATGTTTACAATATCACCTACACATCCGAATTAATGAGCAGCAAAAATGCTGTTGTAGGTAATTTCGGTTGGATTAAGGATTCTGCAAAAATTAAGGATCCTAAAGATATGGATGACCTTATTGATGCAACTCAGGGAAAGATCGAATTTATAAGTGCCATCATAGGCAATGATACTTATACTTCTCCGGCGGCTTTGATGCAGGCTAAGCCCAACTTTAAATGGACCGAAGACGAGTGGCACGGAGAGACTTTACTCCCTGTTGGAACTGTACTTACGGTTAAGCTTGTTCCGGTAGCGGGAAATCAGCTGAGCTCTTTCCTGCTTAACGGATTTGACTTTACCCCCGGTGATGAGATAGGCTATTACACATTTACAGTCGAGGGTGGAAATTTCCACCTCCAGGCTAAGTTTGACAAAGCAGAAAATGTAGTAACACGTCATGCGGGCGTAAGCTCCGGTACCGTAAACGTCAGCAAAAATGATATGGGCATAGGTACTGCCAAGCTTACTCTCAGTGATGCAAGCGATGCGGACAAGGATATATTAAGAAACGCTGCACCTGATTCTGAGTATACGGTTACCGAGTTTATGGATCTTACTTTAAGCAATGTGGTAGAGAAGTTTAAAAACAGTGTAAAGCAGGATGATCCCTGGACCAGGACTCTTAACAATCTCTCAGAGCCTGTGAATATTACTCTAAGCTTAATTGATGCTATCGGAAGCGATGTTGTCATTCTTCACGAAAAGGATGATAAGACGGTAGAAACGATTTCTGCGACCTACGATTCGAATACAAAAACGGTTTCTTTTGCAACAACGAGCTTCTCAAATTACGCAATTGCATATAAGGGCGCTGTAAGCGGCGGTTCCGGCGGCGGTACGAGTTACTATTCGGGTGGCGGTTCGGGTTCGTCTGGTGACAACAGCGATTCAAATACTTCCGGGCCTTCCGTATCAAACGGTCCGTCAACACCTGCAGAGCGTTACGAAGCAAAGATCGATACCGTAACCGAGACCATTAACGAGATTGCTGAGAATCCCTCAGCCTTTACCGCAAACCTTGAAGTAGGCGAAACGCTCAGCCTTGGCGGAGGAACCACGGTTTCGGCTGTAACCAACGATGACGGCTCAGTTCAGACTGTAATTAACTTTAGTTCCGGCGATTCACTTCCTTCCAACATCATGGATTCGATGAAGGAAAGCGAAGACACCACATTGATATTCTCTTACAGTTACGAAGGCGTAGATTACAAGATCGAAATCACTTCCGAGGAAGCAGCCGAATTTTTTGATCCGAGTATCAAATGGTACGGCCCCAAATACCTCTATTCACTGTTCTCTGATGAGGCAAGGGAAGCAAGGAAGGCTGCAAAAGAAGCCGCAACAGTGAAAACCTATGTTATCAAGAGCGGTGACAGTCTCAATGCCATAGCAGAGGCTCTCGGTACCACAGTGGAAGCTTTGGTTTCCAAGAATGACATCGCAGATCCCAACAGGATCTTTGCCGGACAGGAAATCAGATACTAAATATTGTACTTGGATAAGGGTCGTCGAGAGACGATCCTTATTTTTTTGCTTTTTATTTATAAAAATCTTCTTGCATTATTAAAAACGATGTATTATATTTGAATTGTAAAATATGAAGTACGGTTTTAATAATTGAAACGTACAGCATATAAGCCATGGCCAAGGCGGTTACAAAGAAAAGAAAATGAATTACGGTTTTGATAATTAAAAGGAGGGTTTATGATCAAGAGAAGGTTTTGCGCAACTCTGATTGCAGGAATAATGGCTTTGGGTTTACTGGCAGGATGCGGTGATACGGATAGTTCAGCGGCACCTGCATCTGCTTCGGCTTCGTCATCCAAGACTGAGACTTCGGTTTCTTCTTCCGAATCCACAGTAACGGAGAATAAGGAGATCACCACCATCACGGTATGGAACAATGCAGCACATGAGGTTTCGGTGAGAGAGAAGCAGATCGAAGCATTTAATAACGGTGAAGGTAAAGAACTTGGTATTTTCATTGACTATCAGACCTACGGCGATAAATATGAAGATACCATCAAGATTGCGGCTCAGGCAGGTGAAGCACCTGAGATATTCACATACAACTCCAAGTTCGGTCTTGATTTCGTGGATGCGGGATACATCGTTCCTCTGGAAGATCTTCCCGGCAGCGAAGGTCTTATCAATAATTTCAAGCCTTATCTTACCAATCAGGGTCAGATCTTTAACGGAAAGACCTACACACTTCCTTATTCACTTACCACCTACGGTTTCGTGATCAACAAGGATCTCTTTAAGCAGGCAGGCCTTACGGAAGCAGATTATCCCAAGACCTGGGAAGATGTAAGAAAGGTAGCCAAGATCATTACTGATGCTTCAAACGGTAAGGCATACGGACTTGGTATTTCAAGTACTCTTTGGACCGTTACTTCTTTTTATACCTTCGGTAACGGCATGAACGTCGGTCACTACGGATACGACTGGACCAACAAGCGTTTCGATTATTCCGCTTTCAATCCGCTTATCAAGGCTATCGACGAGATGGCTAACGACGGAACTTTGTTCCCCGGATTTGAAAACCTTGACGGTGACGGTATCAGAGCACAGTTTTCTGCCGGCAACATAGCCATGATCGGTGCTGCAAGCTTTGACTGCTCCGTATATGTAAATCAGTTCCCTGCAACCTGTGACTGGGAAGTTATCGATATCCCGGCATTTTCCGAAAACGGAACCCGTTATAAGCCCTTCGGTAACTCTGTTAACCTTCTTTGTGTAGGTACAGCAGCACTTGAATCCGAGGATAAGGCAGCCAAGGTTGAGAAGGTTCTTGAATTCTTCTATGACGACAAGAACGCGGGCGAAATGTACGAAAACGGTATTTATATTCCAGTAAGACCCGAAGCAGTTGCTGCTGCAACCAAGGAACCTGAGTTAAAGGGTTGGGCTTCTTTTGCAAACTTTGATGAGATATTTGCAATGCCTCCCGTTCCGGATACACTTATTAGCGTGGAAGGCAAGGCTTACAGAGAGGTTATCGTTAATATGTGGACCAATCCCGAGCTTGATGATGTTGAAGCTCTCATGGCCGACGTAGACAAGCGTTACAACGATGCTCTCAAGCTTGCCGACCAGGACAAGGTTAACTTATATGTATTGCCCGCAGGCGTAACACCCGAGCGTGGTAAGTAAAATCAGCGAAGGAGCTTAACCTTTGTGGCTTAGGCTCCTTCCTTTAAAAGAGGTATAGCATGAAGCTTACAAGACCTGAAAAAGAAATTGAATTGCTTTTCACGACGGACGTACTGGTAGTCGGAGGCGGCCCTGCCGGTATAGGAGCTGCGGTTTCTTCGGCGAGAGCAGGCAAAAGAACGATACTTCTGGAAAAAAGGGGATTTCTCGGAGGAAACATTACAGCCTGCTATGTTGAAAACTGCAACTATTACTTAAAGAATACGGAATTTTCCTCTGAAGGACTCTATGCGGAGATTGAAAAGGCCGCCTATGAAGAATACGGTAACGATAACATCAGGCAAAAGAATCTTAAGGCCTTCAACAGTGAGTATCTGAAGGTTTTCCTTGATGAGCTTATGGCTGAAAACAAGGTTCAGGTTCTTTTTCACTCCTTTGTAAATGAAGTGATCATGAAGAATGACCGGATCGAAGGCGTTATCGTGCAGACAAAGAAAGGCCCCAAGGCTATCGTTGCTTCTGTCATTATCGATACTACCGGTGACGGAGATGTTTCTTTTGCGGCGGGAGTACCTTACGAACAGGGCAGAAGTGAGGACGGACTCTGCATGCCAGGTACCGTTTCCATGAGAATAACCGGCGTTGATTCCGGGAAGCTTATGGAAGGAACTGAGCGCCTTACAGAGATTGGAAATGAGTTTAAGAGAGCCTATAGGGCAGGTGAAACGGGCCTTAAGTGCAAAAGACAGGATCTTCCCTTCGGAAGACTGACCAAAGCAGGTCAGATCTCCTATATAAATTACTCCTGTGAATACGGTCTTGACCCCACGGATATAATTGATCTTACCAAGGGCGAGATCAATTGCAGGCAGTATGACCTTGATATATACAGGTACCTTAAAGAGCATTTCGAGGAATTCAAGGATTCGGAGATCACGTCTCTTTCTCCCGAAATTGGCTTCAGAGATTCAAGAAGAATAGAAGGTCGATATAAGCTTACTATCGAAGACATGGAAAGTAACAGGCATTTTGATGATGTTATCGCCGTATTTCCAAGGTTCTACGACATGCTTAGCCCCGACGCCAATATGGACGGAGACGGCAAGGTTGAGGGAAAGGGCTACAAGGGCCATATTTATGAGCCGGTTGTAGACAGTCGGACCTTTGAGATCCCTTACAGGTCCCTGGTTCCCATTAATATATCAAACCTTCTGGTGGCAGGCCGCTGCATTAGTGCGGATCATGTTGCGGAGAGCGGAGTAAGAGCAATCTCTCTTTGCATGTATACGGGACAGGCTGCGGGAACTGCAGCAGCTCTTTCCATAGACAGTAATGTAATACCCGGAGATGTTGACATTAAGGCCCTTCAGTCGGCTTTACGGGCGCAGAACATCAATATCCCCGAATGATACCTTTCAGGTGAGACATATGAACAAAAGAAAGAAGATAAACACTGATTCAGTTCAGGCCATGGTTATGCTGGCTCCGATGATGATAGGGTTCATTCTTTTTACTTATGTGCCCATAGCGTACATATTAAGGTATGCGCTTTATCAGTCAAACGGATACAAAGAAACCTGGTACGGGATAAACAATTTTATAAGGATATTTACAAGAGACGAGTATTACTGGAGAGCAATTGGAAACACCTTTATCCTTGCTTTCGGTAAGCTTGTCGTTGAGATACCTCTGGCTCTTTTGCTGGCGGTTTTGTTAAACAAAGGTTTGAAGGCAACCGGATTTTTTCGGGTTATGCTGTTCCTCCCTGCAATAATCAGTACCGCCATCACGGGCCTTATTTTTTCACTCATGTTTTCCGCATATAACGGGATCATCAACCAGATGCTACTTGACGCCGGACTTATCGCCAAGGCAGTAAACTGGTTTGGAAACAAATGGAGTGCAATGGTGGTGCTGGGAATTGCTTCAGTGTGGAACAATTTCGGTATCAACATGATATTTTTCCTGATGGCGCTGCAGAGCGTTCCCAAGGAGCTTTATGAATGCGCCGAGGTTGACGGCATCACTCCGGTAAAGAAATTCTTTAAGATAACTCTTCCCATGATAGGCCCCACTTTTCAGGCAGTATTGCTGATGGCTATAGTTGGAAGCCTCAAGATGGCGGATCTTATACTTGCATCCACCAACGGTCAGCCTGCCGGCGGAACGGAAGTTGTAATGACTTACGTATTCAAGTATTTCTTTGGCTACAGTGGTATGAAGAGCGAAGTGGGCTATGCGTCCGCAATGGCTACGGTGACAGGTATCGTCCTTGCCATAGTTTCTTTTGTATACCTTAAGTCAACCAATAAACTGGGACACAGTACGGAATAGGAGAGAAGCAGATGAAAAAGATTATAAATAACACTCTCATATATCTCGTACTGACGGTCATCTTTATTGTGACTATTTTCCCGGTAATCTATACGCTTCTTGGATCCTTTAAAGGAAACATGGAACTTCTTACAACCGGAAACACACTTTTCCCGCGTAAGTTTTCTCTTGAAAACTATATTCAGGCCTGGAACATGGCTAACTTTGCCAAGTACACCTGGAATTCAATATTTATGTCAGGAACTATAGTGGCGGGTACAATATTTACCAGTACCATAGCGGGATACTGCTTTGAAAGAGGCGAGTTTCCGGGAAAGAATATCCTTTTTCTCCTGGTGGTATCTTCCATGTTTGTAAACCTTGGAAGTCTTACCCTTTACCCTCAGTTTGCAATAGCGAAGGTCATGGGTATAAACAAGACTCTTTGGGGCGTTATCATCATAAGGGTATTTGGACTTAACGTAACCAACCTCTTTATAACCAGGTCATATATCCGTTCCATTTCAAAAGAAATTGACGAATCGGCCAAGGTGGACGGTTGTTCTTTCTTTGCAATATACAGAAAGATCATTTTCCCGTTACTTAAGCCCCTGATCGCCACCATTGCGATACTTGAGTTCAGACATTCATGGAACGATTATCTGATGCCCATGGTGTTTACCCTTTCAAAACCTGACAGAATGCCCCTTATCGTGGGTATCATGAACCTGAAAGGATCGGGAGAAGCTGCTTCTTCCTGGAACCTGATGCTTGCAGGCTCTGCCATAGCACTGGTTCCAATGATCATCGTATATCTTATCTTTAACAGATACTTTATAGAAGGCCTGACAGCCGGTGCTGTTAAGGGATAGTGAAATTTTTATCAAAAGGAAGGAAATTGAATGAAGATTGCATTTTTGGAGCCCTTAGGAATAAGCGGTGATAAACTTAAAGAAACCATCGAGTCCATAATCGGTACGGACCACGAAGTTACTTATTATAATGACAGGAACGAGGATCCCGCAGAGCTTGTAAAAAGAAGCAAAGGTGCGGAATGCGTAGTTTTCTCAAATATTAAGTTCGGTAAGGACATAATCGAAAAGTTGCCGGATCTAAAGATGATCTGTGTTGCTTTTACGGGGGTTGACCTTGTGGATATAGAATATTGTAAAGAGCGTGGAATCCGCGTTTCAAACTGCGCAGGCTACTCAACGGTAGCTGTTGCGGATCTTGTATTTGCTTTTGCCATCGATCTTGCAAGGAACGTGATCCCCTGTGACAGAGTAATAAGGGAAGGCGGCACCAAGCAGGGCCTTGTGGGATTCGAGCTTGCGGGCCGTAAAATGGGTATCGTGGGAGCAGGAGCCATCGGAACAAGAGTCATGGAGATAGCCAAGGCCTTTGATTGCGAGGTTTATGCCTACAGCCGCACGGTTAAGGATATTCCCGGTGTTAAGTTCGTTTCTTTTGAGGAACTCTTAAAGACCTGCGACATCATAAGCGTTCACGTGCCTCAGACCGCAGAGACTAAGGGAATGTTTGGTGCCAAGGAATTTGCCATGATGAAGGAAGGCGCTTTGTTTATCAATCTTGCAAGAGGACCCATCGTAGACAGTGAAGCCCTGGCGAATGCGTTAAACGCCGGACATCTGGCAGGAGCCGCAGTAGATGTCTATGAAAAAGAACCTCCTATTGATAAGGATCACGTTCTTTTACATGCAAAGAATCTTATCGCAACACCGCATATAGCCTTTGCGTCACAGCAGGCCTTTGAAAAACGTGCCGTGATCGTTGGCAACAATCTTAAGGCTTATGCCGAAGGAAATCCCATAAACGTTATCTGCTAGTCGGTTGACAACGGAGAAATTAATCAATAGAATAAAACTAGATTTTAATAATCGGAATCTACTTCGGAGGATGGCCATGGACAAGGAAGTATCTGCAGGCGTCAGAGCCAATCAGTCAGCTGAAAAATTGCTCAGGATAATGGAATATCTATCAATGCAGAATGAGCCTGTCAGACTCATAGATATAAGCAAAGCCCTTAAGATCAACGAAAGTACGGCCTTAAGGTTTCTGACCACATTGATAGATAACGGTTATACGGAGCAGGACAAAGAAACCTCCAGATATTACATGACTTATAAGCTTTGTGCCCTTACGGCCCGCATTACCGAAAACATTGACCTTCGGACCGTCATAAGGCCCTATATGCGGGAAATTTCCGAGATGTTCGGAGAGACCGTTTGCCTGGCCATCGAGAAGGACATGAAGGTTGTTTATATCGATGTTCTCGAGAGCCAGAACTCCATGATCAGATCCATGAACAGGATCGGACATATTGCACCCATGCATTGTACGGGCATAGGCAAGCTTCTTTTGCTTAATTACAGCGAAGAGGATATAGATAAACTCATTGCTAGAAAGGGACTCACCAGATTTACGGAGCATACCGCAGGCAGCAAATGGGATCTTATGCAGCTTCTTAACACTGTCAGGCGTGACGGCGTCGCATATGATAATGAAGAATGTGAGATAGGCGCAAGATGCGTGGCAGTGCCGGTTTACGATGCTTCCGGCAAGGTTATCGCAGGCATCAGTATTACGGGACTTGCAAGCCGTCTGACGGACGCTGTCATTGAACCGAGACTTGAATCACTTAAGAAAATCGCGGCAACGGTTTCTGCCAAGATGGGATATATGTCTCTTAAGTAAAAAACTGCTTGACAAAAGGCGATTCTTTGTCTATACTTTTTCAAGTGTGGATAGGAGTGGCAGAATGCTTGTAAATCTCACTGAGTATTTTGATTCACAGGGTACCGCGCATTTGAGTATCCCCTATGAGGCCGAGGAATTTAACGACGGTCTTTCAAGCCGCAAGGTGGTTAAACGCGAAGATCTTTCGCTTGATATTACCAATGTTGGCGAGGGTAAGCTTGAGTTAAGCGGCAACATCACGATAACACTTGCGGATTCATGTGCGAGATGTCTTACGGATGTTGAAGTTCCGGTACCTGTATCGTTCGTTTATACGGTCGTTAAACCCGACGGCTTCCATGAACAGAGCGAGGATGAATTATTCTTCATGGATGGTTACAATCTTGATGCCGAAGCTCTTATCGATAATGAGTTGCTTATGAGTCTGCCGATGAAAGTTTTATGCAGAGAGGACTGCAAGGGACTGTGTCCCGTGTGCGGAAGCAATCTCAATCACGGTGCATGCGGTTGTGACACGTTTGTCCCCGACCCCCGTATGGCAGCTATAATGGATATTTTCAATGCAAATAAGGAGGTGTAAAGATGTCTATTTGTCCTAAGAATAAATCTTCCAAAGGTAGAAGAGATAAAAGAAGAGCAAACTGGAAGATGAGCGCACCTACGCTCGTTAAGTGTCCTAAGTGCGGCGCACTTATGATGCCTCACAGAGTTTGCAAGGCTTGTGGTTCTTACAACAAGAAAGAAATCGTTTCTGTTGCTGAATAATTAAGTTAAAGCCGGGCTTTTCCTTCGGGAAAAGCCCTTTTTTCTTGCTTTTTTTAAAAATTTTTTGTATTATGTAGTTTGAGTATTTATGAGCAAAAGAAAGGAATATTATGAGCGAACTCGTTAATGTCTGTGTCGATGCCATGGGCGGAGACAACGCACCTTTGGAGATCGTTAAGGGTGCAATCGAAGCTGTGAATGAGTCACCGAAAGTTGCAGTTACCTTCGTGGGCCAGGAGTCTGCGATAAATGCCGAACTTTCAAAATATGAATATGACAGTTCCAGGGTTAAGGTTATAAACGCCGAGGAGATCATAGATCCCAACGAGCCTCCCGTGCTTGCAATCCGTAAGAAGAAAGACTCATCCATCGTTGTGGGCCTTAATCTTGTTAAGGACGGTGAGTGCGATGCCTTTCTTTCTGCCGGATCGTCAGGCGCAGTACTTGTAGGCGGACAGGTTATCGTGGGTCGTATCAAGGGAGTTGAACGTCCTCCCCTTGCACCTCTTATCCCTACTCTTAAGGGAATGTCGCTCCTCATTGACTGTGGTGCCAATGTGGATGCAAGAGCTTCGCATCTTTATCAGTTTGCCAAGATGGGAAGCATATATATGGAGAATATCATCGGAGTTAAGAATCCCCGGGTTGCCATTGTTAACATCGGCGCCGAGGAAGAAAAGGGCAATGCTCTTGTTAAGGAAACCTATCCTCTTTTAAAGGCATGTCCCGATATCAATTTTGTTGGAAGTATCGAAGCAAGAGATATTCCTGCGGGAGATGCGGACGTTATAGTATGTGAAGCCTTTACCGGTAACGTTATCCTTAAGATGTACGAAGGCGTTGCGGATGCTTTGCTTAAGACCGTTAAGAAGGGCCTTATGTCCACTCTTCGCAGTAAGATAGGAGGCCTCCTTATTAAACCCGCTCTCAAGAAGACGCTCAAAGGATTTTCTCTTGAGGATTACGGCGGAGCGCCTTTGCTTGGATTAAACGGTCTTGTTATCAAGACTCACGGCTCCAGTAAAGCTATCGAGGTTAAGAATTCTGTTCTTCAGGTCATTACCTTTAAGGAACAGGATATCAACGGAAAGATACGGGCCAAGATCAACGAGCCCGCATAAATTAGATTTGGAGTAATATATGGAACTTGATATAATGCGCGGGATCGTTGCCGAGGTACTTAAGGTCGATCCCAAGGAAGTTATGGCGGAGTCCACCTTCGTTGATGATCTTGGTGCGGATTCTTTGGACCTTATGAGGATCCTTATCATCATGCAGGAACGATTCGGAGTGGCTCTTTCCAAGAATTGCATCTACAGGATGGACAAGGTTGAGGATTGTCTTAGGCTTATTTCGGAGAGTAAGGATGGACAGTAGGAAAGTAGTGAAGGAATTAGAGGAGAATATAGGGTACACATTTAAAGATGAGAGCCTTTTACTTGAGGCTGTGACCCATTCTTCTTTTACAAACGAAATGAAGATAAACAAGCGGAACCACTACGAACGGCTTGAATTCCTGGGAGATGCGGTGCTTGAGCTTATATCGAGCGAATATCTTTACGACAAGTATCCGACAGTTCCGGAAGGCGGCCTTTCAAAGAAACGCGCTTCACTTGTTTGTGAGCCGAGTTTAGCCATATGTGCAAGAAGAATGAATCTTGGAAAATACATTTTCTTCGGAAGGGGCGAAGAATCCGCCGGAGGAAGGGAAAGAGATTCGATCCTTGCAGATGTGACTGAAGCCATACTCGGAGCGATATATCTCGATTCCGGGTTGGAGGAATCCAAGCACTATGTTTACAACAATATCCTGAATATTCTGACGGAGGACGAACTGTTCGTGGATTCCAAGACAATTCTCCAGGAGAAGCTTCAGGAACGGGAACACCCCGGATTCGTTGAATATAAGGTCGTTTCGGAATCGGGTCCCGAGCATGACAAGACCTTCGTGGTCGAGGCCATTATCGACGGGGTTTCTTATGCAACGGGATCGGGTAAGACCAAGAAAGCAGCACAGCAGGCCGCTGCACGTAAAGCAATTTTAGCTCTATAGAATACTTACAACTCAAGGTAGTACAGATGTATTTAAAAAGTATCGAGGTTCACGGATTCAAATCCTTTGCCAATAAGATCTATTTCAAATTTGAGGAAGGCATCACAGGCATTGTAGGCCCCAACGGTTCAGGTAAAAGTAACGTTGCCGACGCTGTTCGCTGGGTCCTTGGTGAGCAGCGCATTAAGGAACTGCGCGGAGCTTCCATGCAGGATGTCATCTTTTCGGGTACAGAGCTTCGTAAGCCCTTAAGCTTTGCTTTCGTTGCCATTACTCTCGACAATTCCGACAAACAGCTTCCCATTGATTATGAAGAAGTAACCGTTGCCCGCCGGATCTATCGTTCCGGTGAGAGTGAATATCTTATCAACGGTACACCTTGCCGTCTTAAGGACGTTAACGAGCTTTTCTACGATACCGGTATCGGTAAGGAAGGCTATTCCATCATCGGACAGGGCCAGATCGACAAGATCTTGAGCGGTCGTCCCGAAGACAGGCGTGAGCTCTTTGATAAGGCTGCAGGTATCGTTAAGTTTAAGCGCCGTAAAGTTGCAGCTCAGAAGAAACTTGAATCCGAGGAAGCTAACCTTGTTCGTGTAAGCGACATTCTCAACGAACTTGAGAAGCAGGTTGCACCCCTTGAGAAACAGGCAGAGACTGCCAAGACCTATTTAAAGCACAAAGAAGAATTAAAGAGCCTTGATGTCAACGTTTTTCTTTTGGAAAACGGCCGTCTTAACAAGCAGCTTGAAGATGTGGCGGGTAAGCAGCAGATCGCCGCGGACGATTTCGCCAAGACTAACGAAGAATTCGACAAGATAAAAGAAGAATATTCCGAGGTTGAGGGCCGCATCGATGCCCTTAATCAGACGATTGAGAGTGCCAGAGGCCAGTTAACTGACAGCAGTGTCTTAAAGGAAAAATTAGAAGGCGAGATCAAGCTCTTAAAGGAGCAGATAAAGTCCTTAAAGACCAACGAGGCTACCCTTGTGGATCACTTAAACGAGGTCAACAGGGATAAGGCTAAGCGTATCGAAGAGCGCGACAAGATCTTAGATGAAAAGAACAAAAATGACGCAGCTGTCAAGTCTATCTCCAAGGACTATGAAGAAGCTAAGGAAGAGCTTGCCAAAGTAACCGCCAAGATCGCTGAACTTACGGACAAGATCGAAGAGGATAAGGCAGGGATCATTTCCGAACTTAATTCCCGCGCGTCGGTTAAGTCACAGCTTGGTCGTTTTGATACCCTCAAAGAGGAAATGAACATAAAGAAGGCGGAGTTGAATTCCAAGTTCTTATCTGCCAAGGCCAATGAGCAGAAGCACGACGAAGAAATAAAGCGCCTCCAGGAAGAAAGAGATCGTATCAATTCCGAGATCGAGAAGATGAACGAAACCCTTCTTTCTCAGGACGAAGCCGTTGAAAAGATCCGTGAGGAGATAGCGGACAAGGATAAAGAAACCAGAGACCTTCAGGTAGATTATCACAGGGACAAGGCAGCTTTGGAAGCACTCACCAACCTTACTGAGCGTTACGAGGGTTACGGCGGGTCTGTTCGAAGCGTCATGGAACAGAAGGCTACCGAGAAGGGAATCATCGGTGTTGTTGCGGATATAATCAAGGTTGATCCCAAATATGAAACCGCCATCGAAACAGCCCTTGGCGGCAATATTCAGAATATCGTTACGGATACGGAAGCTACCGCCAAGAAGATGATTAATTTCCTTAAAAAGAATCGTCTCGGCCGTGCAACCTTCCTGCCGCTTAACGGTCTTTCCAATCCGCAGGAATTTAAGGCCAAGGATGCTCTTAAAGAACCCGGTGCCCTGGGAATGGCCGATACCCTTGTGCATGTTGACAAAAAGTACGCCGATGTGGCTACGGCAATGCTTGGTCGTATCATAGTTGTCGACAACGTAGACAATGCTTTAAAGATCGCCCGCAAGTTTGATTACACCATACGTATGGTAACTCTTGAAGGCGAACTCCTGGTTCCCGGCGGTGCCATCAGCGGCGGAACATTCAAGAACAATTCCAATTTACTTGGTCGTCGAAGAGAGATCGAGGAACTTGAGCGTAAGACCAAAGAGACCCTCAAGAAGATCGACATTCTTTTGGATGAGATCGAAAAAAAGAAACAGCAGAGAAACAAGATGCGCATGGAGATCGAGGACTGCAAGGCAAGGCTCCAGCGCAAGTACATAGAACAGAATACCGCTAACCTTAATGTGGCTAAGGCCGAAGAAAGCAAGAAAGAAGCCCTCTTTGGTTCCAAGGCTCTTGCCGAGGAAGAGTCACAGATGGAGGTTAAGCTTAAGGAGATCGAGGACAGCAAACAGGCTACCATCGATTCCCTTGCAGAGTCAGAGAAGCACGAAGCAGAGCTCAACAAAGAAATTGAGACTCTCCAGGATGCTTTAAAGAACGAGCGCGACAAGGAAAGTGATTATTCCGCCGAGCTGGCAAAGCGTGACCTTGAAGTCAACAAGATGATGCAGGCGCAGGATTTCGTTAACCAGAACCTGCAAAGATACGAAGACGAAATAAGCCGCTTTGAGATTGATGCCAAGGAATTAAACGGTAAGATCGAAGCAGGTAAGGAAGAGATCGCCCGTAAAGAAGATAATATCAGCAAGATCGAAGAGACTATAATTGCAAGCGCCACCAGTCAGGATAAGATGCAGGAGCAGTTAAAGGCTGATATTGAGGCTCGTGACGAATATACTAAACAGCAGAAAGGTTTCTTTAACAAGCGTGAAGAGATTTCCCAGAAGATCGCAGCACTTGATAAGGAAATATTCAGATTAAACGGTCAGAAGGAACGTCTGGAAGAGGCGGTAAATGCTCAGATCAACTACATGTGGGATGAGTACGAGGTTACTTTGTCCGATGCGTCTTCTTTGCGCGACGAATCCATGACCGACCTTAACGGCATGAAACGCCGCATCACCAATGTGAAGGAAGCAATCAAGAAGCTGGGCGATGTTAACGTCAATGCCATTGAGGATTTCAGAGTTCTCATGGAAAGATATACTTTCCTTAAGACCCAGCATGATGACCTTGTGGAAGCCAAAAAGAATCTGGAAGGCATCATCCTTGATCTTGACGAGGCTATGCGCAGACAGTTCTCAGAGAACTTTAAGAGCATCAACGATGAGTTTGACAAGGTATTTAAGGAACTCTTCGGAGGCGGTAAGGGAACTCTTGAACTGATCGAAGGTGAGGACATCCTTGAGGCAGGCATCAGGATCATAGCTCAGCCTCCGGGAAAGAAGCTCCAGAACATGATGCAGCTTTCCGGTGGTGAGAAGGCTTTGACTGCCATTGCGCTTTTGTTTGCGATACAGAACCTTAAACCTTCGCCTTTCTGTCTCCTTGACGAAATCGAGGCGGCTCTTGACGAAAGCAACGTAGATCGTTTCGCCAAGTACCTTCACAAACTTACCAAGCACACCCAGTTCATCGTTATCACCCACAGACGCGGTACCATGAACAGGGCAGACAGACTTTATGGTATCACCATGCAGGAAAAGGGTGTTTCCGCGCTTGTAAGCGTAAATCTGATAGATAAGGATCTGGATGATTAATGGGCTTTTTTGATAAACTAAAACAGGGTCTTACCAAGACAAGAGACAACATGGTTTCCGGCCTTAATGCCGCATTTACCAAGGGTGACATTGACGAAGATTTCTATGACGAGATCGAAGAGATCCTTGTCATGGGAGATGTTGGCGTTAATACCACTTCGGAACTTATTGATGATCTTAAGTCCGCGGTTAAAGAACGAAGACTCAAATTTACAGCCGATTGTCGCGATGTACTTAAGGAACTTATCCGTAACAGAATGACGGTTCCGGAAGGGGCTTACGACTTTGAAAACGGCCATTCCGTTGTAATGATCGTTGGCGTTAACGGCGTAGGCAAAACAACCACCGTGGGTAAGCTTGCAAGCCGCATGAAAGAGGGCGGTCACAAGGTTCTTGTAGCCGCTGCGGATACTTTTCGCGCTGCTGCCAATGAACAGCTGGTAAAGTGGGCAGAACGTGCAGGGGTTGACATCATCACATCCAAGGAAGGCACGGATCCCGCCAGCGTAGTATTTGACGCCGTCAATGCAGCCAAGGCACGCAAGACCGATATTCTTCTTTGTGATACTGCGGGAAGACTCCATAACAAAAAGAATCTCATGGACGAGCTTTCCAAGATGAATCGTGTTATTGACCGAGAATTCCCGGATGCAAAGAGAGAGACCTGGGTCGTTCTTGATGCCACTACAGGCCAGAATGCGGTAAACCAGGCCAGAGAATTTAACGAGGCCGCCGGCCTTGACGGCATAGTTCTTACCAAAATGGACGGAACTGCCAAGGGTGGAATCGCCATTGCTATATGCGCGGAACTTGGAATTCCCGTTAAATATATCGGAGTCGGAGAGGGTATCGACGATCTTCAGAGGTTTGACCCCGCAGAATTTGTTGATGCGTTATTTGATGTAGATACAAGTCATTCTGAGCGAAGCGAAGAATCCTAAATAAAGACTTGTCATTCTGAGCGAAGCGAAGAATCCCATCAGGGAAGGAGCATACATAAATGGATGAATTAACCCTTGCAAAATTCGAGGAAGCCTCTTTAAAAGTTAAGGAAGTAACCCTCGACACCAAGCTCATGTACAGTGAGTATTTCAGCAATCAGACCGGAAACACTGTTTATCTTAAGCCTGAAAACATGCAGTTTACCGGAGCTTACAAGGTTAGAGGTGCTTATTACAAGATGAGTACTCTTACGGATGAGGAACGTTCGAAGGGTATCATTACCGCATCTGCCGGAAACCACGCGCAGGGTGTTGCTTACGCAGCCAAGCGTTACGGAGTAAAGGCTGTCATTGTAATGCCTACCACAACTCCTTTGATCAAGGTTAACAGGACTAAGAGTTACGGCGCTGAGGTTGTCCTTCACGGCGATGTGTACGATGAGGCCTGTGAGAAGGCTTACGAACTTGCCAAAGAAAACGGATACACCTTTATTCATCCTTTTAATGATCTTGGAGTTGCAACGGGACAGGGTTCCATTGCAATGGAGATTGTGAAGGAGCTTCCACTGGTTGACATAATATTGGTTCCCGTCGGAGGTGGCGGACTGGCAACAGGCGTTTCCGCTCTTGCCAAGATGCTTAATCCCCGTATCAAAGTAATAGGTGTTGAACCCGAAGGCGCTGCCTGCCTTAAGGCATCCCTTGAAGCCGGCAAGGTTCTTACTCTTAACAAAGTAAATACTATCGCTGACGGTACTGCCGTTAAGACCCCGGGAGACAAGCTCTTCCCTTATCTTCAGAAGAATCTTGATGAGGTTATCACCGTTCCTGACGAGGATCTTGTTGTTTCCTTCCTTGACATGGTTGAAAACCACAAGATGGTTGTTGAAAATTCCGGCTTACTTACCGTAGCTGCTTTAAAATACCTTGATTGCAAGGACAAGAAGGTTGTAAGCATTCTTTCCGGTGGTAACATGGACGTGATCACCATGTCTTCCGTTGTATCCCAGGGACTTATCCTTCGCGACCGTATATTTACCGTTTCCGTTCTTTTGCCTGACAAGCCGGGTGAACTTATGAAGGTTTCGGGAATCATTGCAGAAGAAAGTGGAAATGTCATCAAGCTTGAGCACAATCAGTTCGTATCCATCAAGCGTTCTGCAGCCGTGGAGCTTCGCATCACAATGGAAGCCTTTGGTCCCGAGCACAAGGATAAGATCATGGCCAAGCTTGAAGAAAAGGGTTATAAGCCCAAGCTTGTACAGACGAATATATGAAGATATATTTCAGGTTGAATGAGCATTTGACAATTTAAGTAAATCGTTATACCATGAAGCAGGTTGCATGCATTATGTAACCTGCATTTTTATCATATTTTACTCGAAAGGAGTACTTGAATGAACAAAAAATTAAGGTCTATAACCGCATGTTTACTGGCATTTTTGCTGGTGGGGGGGTACCGAGTGTAGCCCATGCTGAAGGCGCAACCAGCACTCCGGATAATGATCCGCCTGTTTTAAATGAACTTTCTTTTAGCCCCGCAACAGTTAATGCCGGGGAATCTGTAGATCTTACAATTGATGCATATGATAAGATATCGGGCATCAGTTCAGCTTATGTTGAAATCTATAGTCTTAAAACCAAGAACAAAATCGGTGATTTCCATTTTTATGAATCTTATTATGATTCGGAATTAAGGAAAACAGTTACTTTTGATGACGGCAAGTTACATTCGGCTTGGAAGGTAAATAAGTATCTTGCAGAGGGTGATTATTTCTTTGGAAGGATCATTGTTTATGACAATGCAAACAACTCTTTGTGCTATGTCAATGAATTATATAATCATAAAATGACGAACGATCAGTTAATGCCTGATAAGTACGCCGACATGAGGATCCGTGTTACCAATTCCGGTACACAGGATGTGACTGTTCCTGTGATAAAGGATGTTGTAGCAGAAAGCAGCACAGCCGTAACTGCCGGAAATAAGATTATGTATTCAATCTATATGGATGACGATTATTCCGGAAATGATTATTGCTTTTTGCATTTCTACAATCCTCAAACAGACAAAACAATAGGCAGAGGATCAAGTGGCCCCGGATACTATGATGCTAATGGAAAGTATAAGAGTGACAGTAGCCGAGTATACTGTTATGTTGAATCATCTGTAACGGATGAACCTGGTGATTACTATCTGGCTTATGTAACTGTTAAAGATAATGCCGCTAATGTCAAAACTCTTTATGCTCCCGCATGGCCTCAATATAAGGACGAAATTTCCAAGGATTCCACTGCCAAAGTTCCTGAATTTATGGAGGATATGAAGATCACCATTCTTCCCGGCGGCACTGAGGATGATAAGAAAGCTCCTGAGATTAAACGCTTTA
>JAILHY010000066.1 GCA_024695575.1 Lachnospiraceae bacterium | reverse complement strand
GATCATTCATAGCGATTAGGGATGGCAATACCAGCATAAAAGCTATCGCCAAGAACTGGAGAAGCGTGGAATCATACAGTCTATGTCTCGAAAAGGAAACTGTTATGATAATTGCATAATGGAGACGTTCTTTGGAAGACTAAAGAATGAAATGCATTATGGCCACGAAAAAGAATACAGATCATTTAATGAATTCGCTGATGCAATAAAAGAATACATAGATTATTATAATAACAGAAGAATTCAGGCAAAAACAAAATGGATGCCTCCCGCAAAGTATAGGGAAACATCCATCTGTACCGCCTAATTCACAATATGTGTCCAGAATACTGGGTACATATCATTTAACTGCTTTATACCGGGAGCTTTGTTTTTAATAATTTTCAGGCTTCAGCTGGAAATATGCCTGAGGATGATTGCAAATCGGGCAAACCTCAGGGGCCTCTTTACCGACCACGATGTGCCCACAGTTGCTGCACTGCCAGATGCAGTCTCCGTCGCGCGAGAACACAAGCTTGTCTTCCACGTTCTTAAGGAGCTTTTTGTATCTTTCTTCGTGTTCTTTTTCAATCTGAGCTACGCCTTCGAACAGTTCAGCGATCTCCTCGAAACCTTCTTCTCTTGCTTCTTTTGCAAAAGAAGGGTACATCTCCGTCCACTCGTAATGCTCGCCTTCGGCAGCTTCCTTCAGGCAATCAATGGTACTTCCGATGCCTGTCAGGATCTTGTACCAGATCTCAGCATGTTCTTTTTCATTGGCTGCAGTCTCCGCAAAGATGTTGGAAATCTGCACATAGCCTTCTTTCTTGGCCTTGGAAGCAAAGAAAGTATATTTGTTACGAGCCTCCGATTCACCTGCAAAAGCAGCCTGAAGATTCTTCTCCGTCTTGGTGCCCTTCAGATCAGCAGCTCTGTTACGCCATTTGTCTGCCATTATTCCGTTCCCCCTTTATTAAGCCTTCCACAAACCGTGGAGGTTACAATACTCGTAAACCGCATCAACCTTGGCGTCCTTGGCAATATAGAATGTAGCTTCGGGCTTGGTTTCAGGCTGTAACCACTTAATCTGAACCGAATCTCCGGACTGTACAGCTATCCACTGGATGTAATGCTCGGGAAGCATGGGATGCTCTACGGAACCCACCTTAACAGAAACGACGCCATCGTTAACCTCATATACAGGCACGTGTTTCTCAAGTGCGGCATCAACCTCACCTGCCACGAGCTCGGTCATGGGTTCGCCACAACAAACGATCGGAACGCCGGTAGCCTTCACAACCGCAACTATCTGACCACAATGCTTACAACGATAAAACTTAACATCCATATCGTAACCCTCCTTGTGATAGCGGGCAATGCCCAAATGTGATTATATTATAGCATTTCGCATAGATAAATCAAGGTATGTGTTCCGTTTCACCTGCCCGTAAAAAACACTAATCAAATCGGCGGCAACGTGGTATAATCAGGAAAGGTTCGACGAGACATCAGATTACAGGGCGCTTAGGCGCGGTATGTGGAGCAGAGTGATGAAAGAAACAGTTTATGATTGGCTTATTGTCGGCGCCGGATTGTTCGGCGCTGTATTCGCACACGAGAAGACGGCACAGGGGCAGAAGTGCCTTGTCATCGACAAGCGGTCGCATATAGCGGGAAATATATATACGGAGAAGGTTAACGGCATCAATGTTCACAAATACGGTGCCCACATCTTCCATACTTCGGATAAAGAAGTTTGGAGTTATGTAAACCGATTTGCGGAGTTCAATAACTTCGTGAATTCCCCCATGGCGGTTTATCATGATGAGCTTTATAATCTTCCTTTTAACATGAATACCTTCAGCCGTATGTGGAATATCAAGACTCCCGCGGAGGCTCGTGAAAAGATCGAAAGTCAGATAAAGGATCTTAACATCAAAGAGCCCAAGAACCTTGAGGAACAGGCTCTTTCGCTGGTGGGAACCGACATATACGAAAAGCTCATAAAAGGTTACACTCAGAAGCAGTGGGGGCGGGAATGCAAGGATCTTCCTGCGTCCATAATCAGGCGTCTTCCCGTGCGTTTTACCTATAACAACAACTATTTTAACGATCACTTCCAGGGCATTCCCATGGGCGGTTACACCCAGATCGCAGAGAAACTCCTGGAAGGCTCCGATGTTAAGCTTAACTGTGAGTTTGCGGACT
Organism: Lachnospiraceae bacterium; assembly: GCA_024695575.1. Lineage (GTDB taxonomy): Bacteria > Bacillota > Clostridia > Lachnospirales > Lachnospiraceae > UBA1258. The sequence continues at coordinate 2,295 of JAILHY010000066.1, read as the reverse complement.
TTAAGGCGCAGGCTGCAAAAGAAGGGATCGGCTGGAAGAGGATTCTTTTTACGGGGCCCATTGATGAGTATTACGGATACAGTTTGGGAAGGCTTGAATACAGGAGCCTCAGGTTTGAGACCGAGTATCTTCCGGAAGAAGAAAACTATCAGGGTAACGCGGTTGTAAATTACACGGAGGCGGAGATCCCTTACACCAGGATCATTGAGCACAAGCACTTTGACCCCGCGGACGAAGCAAAGGGTACCTATATCACGAGAGAATATCCATTAAAGTACACAGGAGTCGAGGAACCCTACTATCCCATGGGGGATGCTGGGAACACGGAACTTTATGATAAGTACCGCGAGCTTGCGGATAAGGATCCGGAGGTTGTTTTCGGCGGAAGACTCGGGCTTTACAAGTACTTTGACATGGATAAGATCATAAGAGCAGCACTTGACTGCGCGAAGGAGAATTAAAAAGGTCATGGATTATATTCTTTTGGACCTTGACGGAACGGTGTCGGACCCTATGGTTGGGATCTGTACAAGCGTTCAGTACGGTCTTCGCAAAATGGGCATAGAGGTTCCGGATATCAGGGTTCTCACACCTTTTATCGGGCCGCCATTAAGGGATTCTTTTCGCAACTATTATAATATAGCCGAAGAAGACATGGAGAAGGTGGTGGCCTTCTATCGTGAGAGGTTCTCGACGGTGGGGCTCTTTGAAAACGACCTGTATCCGGGAATGGCGGATATGCTTGGCGCTTTGCAGGCATCGGGCAAACATCTGGCGCTTGCATCCTCGAAGCCGAGAGTCTTTGTCCGGAAGATCCTGGATCATTTTAATATTTCGCAATACTTTGAGGTTATAATGGGTTCTGAACTTGACGGCACAAGGGAGAACAAGATCGAGATCATCGAAGAGTGCCTGAGGCTCTTTTCCGCTGATGGCCCCGTTGCAAAAGAAAACTGTGTGATGGTGGGAGACAGAAAGTACGACATCGAAGCCGCGGTAAAGGTTGGAATTCCAAGCATCGGAGTGACCTACGGGTACGGAAGCAGAGAGGAACTTAAGACCGCTGGAGCGGACGTGATCGTTGAGTCGGTGGAGGAACTTAAGGAGATACTTCTTAAGTAACCCTTAACCAGAGTCAACAATTTAGATACCTTGCAACGATGTATTTTCCTGTTGTTAAGTCAGGTGAACAGGTATATAATATCTTAGTATTTTATTGATTTTGGAGGAAAGATGGACAAGACATTCATCCCCAAGGGTTACAAGCCCGAACTTAACCTGCATGATACCCAGGTGGCTATTAAAACGGTAAAGGACGCATTTCAGCCGATCCTGTCCGACAGACTTAATCTTCTGCGTGTTTCCGCACCGCTTTTCGTAGATCCTACCCACGGTTTGAATGATAATCTTAACGGCGTTGAGAGACCGGTTACTTTTGGTATCAAGGAACAGAACGAATACCCCGCAGAAGTAGTTCAGTCTCTTGCCAAGTGGAAGAGATATGCACTTCACAAATACGGATTTGCTCCCGGCGAAGGCCTCTATACCGACATGAACGCTATCCGTCGCGACGAGGAAACGGACAACATCCACTCGATCTTCGTGGATCAGTGGGACTGGGAGAAGATCATCACCAAAGAAGAAAGAAATCTCGATACCCTCAAGGCGGTTGTTCGCGAAGTATACAAGGCTGTTCGCAAGACAGAGAAGTATCTTGGTATCGAATATGATTATATCGAGGAGATCCTTCCTCACGACATTTTCTTTATCACATCGGACGAACTGCTCGAGATGTTTCCCGAGTACACGGCCAAAGAAAGAGAATATTACATCACCAAGGCTAAGGGTGCCGTATGTATCATGAAGATCGGTGATACTCTTGCAAACGGTGAGCGTCACGACGGACGTGCTCCCGACTATGACGATTGGGCATTGAACGCAGATATCCTGGTTTACTATCCTGTGCTTGATATCGCACTTGAGCTTAGCTCCATGGGTATCAGAGTTGACGCCGCATCTTTAAAGTACCAGCTTGAGAAATCCGGTTGCATGGACAGAGCAGAGCTTCCTTTCCAGAAGGCTATTTTGGAAGACAAGCTTCCTTACACCATCGGTGGCGGTATCGGACAGTCCAGACTTTGCATGTTCCTTCTTCGTAAGGCTCATATCGGAGAGGTACAGAGTTCCATCTGGCCGCCGGAAACCGTGAAAGCCCTGGCTGACGCAGGAATACCATTACTGTAAATTATTCATGTCATCCTGAGCGAACGAAGTGAGTCGAAGGATCTTATAAGA
>JAILHY010000062.1 GCA_024695575.1 Lachnospiraceae bacterium | reverse complement strand
TCACGGGCTTCAAATGTCATATCGATCATAATAACCTTGGTCACCTCGTTTCGTCTTCTTTTAAAAAACTCTGCCAGTATACCCTTTGATACACAATCATCTATAGCATTTTCTACAGCTTCTTTATCGCTTTGGCCTTCTGCTTTGTTGTCTCTTACCTTTTCAACAAACTGCATATAGCCGTCCAACACGGGACATTTGTTGATCAATTCCTCATTGTTACCTGGATTGATGTTGTAAATAACACACTTATAGAATACTACAAAATGCGGGAAAGGGATAGGGATTCTCTACCTTAATTGAGCGTAATATGCTATACTTTCTTGTAATCAATTGTTCCTAAAATGATTTCGAACAGGTAATTGCGGAGGCCCTATGTACCATTTTTTTACCGATCAAAACGCGGTTTACGATGATCATATCGAGATCACCGGCGCTGACTTTAATCACATCACACACGTGCTTCGCATGAAAAAAGGCGAAGAGATCACCATCGGCATCATCGGAAGCACCAAGGAGTATCTGTGCAGGATAGATGCTTTTGAAGCTGACCGGGTGCTTTGCCTCATCCTTGACCAGCAGACGGTATCCACAGAACTGCCCTCTAAGATCACCTTGTTTCAGGGGCTTCCAAAGGCAGACAAGATGGAACTGATAATTCAGAAAGCCGTGGAACTTGGAGCCGCCAAGATCGTGCCTGTTGCCATGGCAAGGTCAGTTGTCAAACTTGATGATAAGAAAGCCGCATCCAAGGTTGTCCGCTGGCAGGGCATATCCGAAGCCGCAGCCAAGCAGAGTAAGCGCGGTATCATACCCGTTGTTTCCGCTCCGCTTTCTTTTTCCGAAGCTATCAAGGAAGCCGGAAACTACGATCACATCCTGGTTCCCTACGAGGACGCCCGGGGCTTTGCCCACACAAGAGAAGTCCTTAAAAGCCTCAAGTCCGGTGAATCCATCGCAGTCTTCATCGGTCCCGAAGGCGGCTTTGCCCCCACAGAAATAGAAAAAGCCCGGGAGTCCGGCGCCGAGATCCTTACCCTTGGAAAAAGGATCCTTCGCACCGAGACCGCGGGCCTTGTTGCATTAAGTCTTATTATGGCAGAGCTGGAGGAATGAGTTTCATTCCCCGACGGCCTCCATTGTTGCATTGCGCAAAGTGCAATACATGAGTTCGCCTTCCATATAGGTATCAAATTCACCTACAACGGTGATATCGGCGCCTTCCTCCGGATAATCATCGGGATAGGTGTATTCCTGCCCCAGTTCAAACTCGATCCCCTGAGCGCAACAAGCCGTTGCATCCTGTATGATGCACGCGTTGTACCTTATCCCTGTCGCCTCGTCTAAGAGACTTGAAAACAAGCCTTCCATCCTGACTTTCCTGCCTATATACTTTTCAGGCTCCGTTACCATATCATAAACCTGCGTATATACCATGGTGCTGGACAGTAATGTAAGATCCACCTCAACATCGGTCTGCGGGCTGTTGGTAACAAGCAGATCTTCACTCATTTCCGGTGCATACATACTGAAGGGTGACTCTTCAACTGAAGTTTCCGTGACCGGATCCGATACAGATGCCTTCGGGATCTCCGTTATCCCGTTATCCGCAGCCGCCATCTGCTGATCCAGTATATCCTTAACTCCGCTTATAGAAGTGGATACTCTGCTGTTTCCCTGAGCACCTTTTTCCCCGCAACCCGTAAGCGCCAGAGCCAAAAGAACTGTTATCGTCAACACTTTCTTTTTCATGAGCTTGCCCTTCCCGTCGCAAATCCGATAACACAGCAAACAGCGAAAACCGCCACATCTACCGCAACGATAGTTGAACCCACGGGAGTTCCCGCAAGTATGGAGATAATGATCCCTACTGCCGATGAGATTACCGATACAATGGCGGAGAAAATGGTTACGGATTTGAAGTTATTAAACAGTCTCATTGCCGAGAGCGCCGGGAAAATAACCAGTGCGGAAATAAGCAGCGAACCCACCAGATTCATGGCAAGCACAATGATCACCGCGATTATCACCGCAAGCATCAGGTTATAAAGGTTAGCCTTGTTTCCCGTAGCTCTTGCAAAGTTTTCATCAAAGGTTATTGCAAATATCTTATTGTAAAAGAATATGAAAATGATCACCACGATCACCGATAATACGGCGCAAAGCCCGACCTCTTCCCGAGTGAGGGTGAGTATGGATGTGGATCCAAAGAGTGTTGAGCACACATCGCCCGAAACGTTGGCGGATGTAGAGAACACATTCATAAGTAAATAACCGAAAGCAAGCGCCCCCACTGAGATCATTGCTATGGAAGCATCACCCTTTATCTTGGTGTTCTGGCCGGTCCTCAGTAACAGAATGGCGCTGAAGATTGTAATGGGCATGATAATGATCATCCGATCCGTAAGCCCCACAACCGCCGCTATCGCCATGGCTCCGAAAGCCACATGGGACAGGCCGTCACCGATATAAGAAAAGCGCTTAAGCACAAGCGTTACCCCAAGGAGCGACGCACAAAGCGAAATAAGCACCCCTACGATCAGGGCGTAACGCACAAAAGGATATGAAAAATAATAAACAAGTGTCTCTATCATATAATTCACCATACAAGATCTTTATTCATTCATATATCCGTCACTGTAATTCTCCAAAAATCAGGATGACATACCCTGATACTCTTCCTTTGTCCAAAAGGAAACTTTATCTCCGAAGTGAAGAATGTGACTTGCATATCTCGTCGCTGCTTCGATATCGTGAGAGATCATGATGATGGTGATTTCCTCTTTGTTAAGTCTCTCGATAAGGTCGTACATTTCTGCCGTAACCTTGGGATCAAGTCCAGCTACCGGCTCATCCAGCAAAAGAATCTTGCGGGTTGCGCAAAGAGCACGTGCCAACAGGACACGCTGCTGCTGTCCGCCCGAAAGATATCTGTAGGAGCGGTTCGCCAGGTCCTCAATGTCCATTCGCCTCATGTTTTCAAAGGCAAGATCACGCTCGTTCCTGGTATAGAATGGTCTTAATCCCATTCTGGACTGACAGCCCGAAAGCACAATCTCACTGACCGAGGCCGGAAAATCCCTCTGCACAAGCGTCTGCTGGGGCAAGTAGCCGATCTCATTTCTTTTTAATCCGTCGCCGAATATGATCTCACCGCCAAGTGGCCTGGTAAGCCCAAGGATCGTCTTCATAAGGGTAGTCTTACCCGAACCGTTCTCGCCCACTATGGCAAGGTAGTCCCCTTCATTGACTTTGAAATTAAGATCTTCAGCCACCGGGCCTGTTTCGTAGCCCAGTGTCAGATTCTTTGCCTCGATCAGTGACATGTTATCTCCTAATTAAGTGCCTGTTTAAGTACTTCCAGATTGTTACTCATAATGCCGTAATATGTTGTGCCGTCCTGAACATTCTTGGATGTTACGGACTGCATGGAATCAAGGGTCAGGATCTGCTGATCCTTGGATGCGGTGTTATCTCTGATGGTCTCTGCGATCCTGTGATCAGGGCCTTCGATTGTAAGTATTGCTTTAAGCCCAAGTTCGTCCACCTTGCCCGCAAGGAAAGTAACGGTCTCAAAGCTTGCCTCGGTCTCTGCGGAGCAGCCCACAAAAGCCGCATAATAGTTAAGGTTATAATCGTCGGTCATATATCTGAAAGGGAATCTGTCTCCGAAAAGAACTGTATCCTTGCTTCCCTCCGAAACCACCTGTGCGTATTCCTTGTCAAGTACTGCGAGCTTGTCGGTATATGCCTTGGCATTGCCCTTGTAAAAAGAAGCATTGGCGGGATCGATCTCGCTTATGGTTTCGCCGATCTTTTCAGTAATAAAAGAAGCATCCTTCAAAGAAAGCCATACGTGCTCGTCATATTCGGGGCCTTCTTCCTCTTCGTGCTCATGGTCATGATCCTCATGTTCATGATCGGCATCCTCATGGTCGTGATCTTCATCCTCATCGTGATGATGCTCACTCTCCTGCATTCCCTCAACCATTTCTTCTTCCTTGACCTTGTCGCCAAGAGTCTCCAAGAGGTTAATAACCTTCATATCCTTGTTAACGGCTTCCTTAAGGGCATCCTCAACCCATTCGTCGGACTCACCGCCAACATAGATAAACAGGTCACAGTTTGCAATCTTGAGAATATCCGCAGCGGTAGGCTGGAAGCTGTGCAGATCAACGCCGTTGTCAAGAAGCATGGTTATCTCGGCATCTCCTGCCTTGTCACCCATAACGTTAACGACCCAATCATATATAGGGAAAATGGTAGTTACAATCTTAGTCTTTCCCTTGGCGGATGCCTTGGCACTTTCTGAGCCGCATCCTGAAAGGCTGCCGATCACCAGAATGGCAGCAATTAATATAGCAATGTATTTTTTCATTATTTTTCCTCCGTATCATGTGCTCTCCTGAAACAATCCGGCAGGATTCAATCATTCAGCCGGATCTTACGTGAAACAGGAGTTGATACGAACAGCTCGTGCTCAAATACCGCCCCTTCAAAAAGAAGCTCCGCGGGCATAAATTCAACAAGAAAGACAGGCGCCTTGATCCCCGCCCGCTCTAAAGTTGCCCTGCATCTTTGCATGCACTCGCAGACCGGACAGTTTTCGCCCCTACAGTCGTGCCCCGCCTCTGAGGCGATGTAAACCGAGCCGAAAACCGTAAACAATAACACAAGGAGCGTTACCGTTAGAGTCGATATTCTTTTTCTTTTACCATTCTTAATAAAGAAACTCATCTAATTCCCCGCACAGTCGCTGCAAAGTCCGTACAAAACAGTCCTCATGGGATCCAGAACAAAGCCGTGATGCTCCATGAGATGACCCTTTAATTCCTCCAACTCATCGCACTTAAGATGGATGAGCTTGCCGCATTTCTCACACTTGCAGTGAAAGCAGGTCTTCGCCTCGCAGTGGCTCTCGGGCTGCATGTACTCAAAGCAGGCAGGGCTTCCCGCGTCGAAGATATACTTGTTCACCAGGCCCTCGTCCACAAGGCTTTCAAGCTGCCTGTAAACCGTTGCCTGCCCGATGGGATTACCCTGATCCTTGAAATAATCGCAGACATCGTTGGCAGTTATATGTATACCGGGAATGGATTCCAGGTACTTCATTAGGATATCCCGTTGTTTGGTCCTGTATTTACCGTGATTGTCCATATTGCTACGCCTCTACGCCACCTGACCTCGTGCAAATTTGAAAATGAAAATCATTCTCATTTCTTTCAGCAAAAAAGAGGATATCACCGGGATATCCTCTTGTCAAGCCAAAATGAAAATGATTATCAAATTGTTTATTCTTTATTTATCTTTTTACGATATTTGGCTGCGAAAAACAGCGGAACATAGATAATAAGTGAAACTCCTGCTGCTACAAGGAATAAAGTCTCGTTTGGAAGATATTCCTTTAAGCCGTAGTCATTGGTGATCTCACCGCTTGCCTTGATGATGGGATTGGATACTAACGGTGCGATTATCATGGGGATCAGCACAAAGAAAAGGATCCTGATACCCTCAAACTGACCTTTCGCTTCCTGGGGATAAAGGCCCTTGGCCCAAACTGAAACCGTCTGAAGAAAGGTTACGTATCCAATACCGATAAAAAGAATACCGATGACCATGACCGGATTAAAGATCGTAGCAGTATTGACAGTGTCAGGTCTTACAAACAATCCAAGGATCAGGAGACCTGCGATGTTGAATACAACTGCAACCGCAACCGTGCTCGTGTAAACCCCTTTATTGATAAGTCTTGTGGTGGGGATAACGGTAAACATGCCGAGTATAAGGGCTAGTCCCTCGATATATCCCATGAAATCGGGCGTAAAGCCAAGATAGTAGATCATGTAATTACCAAGATG
>JAILHY010000064.1 GCA_024695575.1 Lachnospiraceae bacterium | reverse complement strand
GACCTTAAACGTACCGCATCGGGTCAGTTTGATGTTAAGACGGCACACACTCTTAAGGAACTGACAGATATTAAGAACGAGGGAAAGCTTGAATCGGTTCTGGTACCGGTGGATGCGGTATTTACCGACCTTGTACGGCTGCAGACGAAAGCGGATACCGATAAGTATCTCTTCAACGGCAATAAACTGAGGCCCGATAATTTCGGGAAAGTTTCTTTCTCGGACGGGCAGGAAGTCAGAATTTACGATTCGGCGGGTGAATTCAAGGCCGTATATACGTACAAGCAATCCGAAAATATGCTTGTTCCTAGGAAAATGTTTTTATAACTATAAAACAGGTATTTATATGTACATCATCGACGGTAAATCAGAAATTACATATACGGGTAGGACTGCGGTAGTTATCGGCAAGTTCGACGGCATTCACAAGGGTCACCAGAAACTTATTCGCGAAGCGGTTTCCGACCCTTCCTTAAAGTCTGTTGTTTTTTCTTTTACCATGGACTCGGAAAAGTACCTTAAGGACAGCGGCAGGATACTTTCCCGCGAGGAACGCAGGCTCAAATTCGAAAGTCTTGGCGTGGATTATCTTGTTGAATATGAATTAAATGAACAAACCATGAAGACGGAGCCCGAAGATTTCGCAAGGGAAATCTTAAGGACACGCCTTCATTGCAAGCGCCTTATCTGTGGCCCGGATCTTTCTTTTGGCTACAAAGGACGCGGTAATATCGAACTCTTACGTAACCTTTCATCGGAACTTGATATAGAGGTTACGGTCATTGACAAACTTCAGTATAAAGGCGAGGATATTTCTTCCACCCGTATTCGTGCTGCCATTAAAGAAGGCCGTCGGACGGAAGCAAAAGAGATGCTTTAATCTGTCATATTTTTCGTTAACCCCCTTTGTGTATCATGGTAAAGGTGATAAAATTGAGGAAAAGTAGGTTAAGAGGGGGTATTCCATGGAAGACAAGCGCTATCTCGATATAGCGATAATCAGGGCAAAAGAAAGCATCATTACCCGCAGTATCGAGAAAAAACTTACAGATGAACATCATCATGTTGAAGTTTATTCTGACAGGCCCGAGGAACTGAGTCACAGTATCCAAAGGACCGAGGTCTTTATTTTCTATCTTTCTGACGATTTCAGAACCAGCGAGGGAGAACTTCGCAATTTCGCGACAACCGTTCACAGTCTCAAGCTTGCGGGCAAGAGAGGCATTGTTGTGACGGAAAAGGATCTGCACATGACTTTGATAAGGTCCATTCCGGATCTTAGGGGTTTCTTTTGGCTGTATCGCCCTGTTGACATGGTTGAACTCATGGATACCGTCAACAATCCCAAGGCCAGAGAAACGGTGAAGGAACGCTCCATACTCATAGTTGACGATGATCCCACTTTTGCCAAGATGATCCGCGAGTGGCTCAAGGACGAGTATAAAGTAAGCGTTGTTACGGCAGGAATGCAGGCCATTACCTACCTGATGAAGAATGACGTAGACCTGATCCTTTTGGATTACGAAATGCCTGTGGTAGACGGACCCCAGGTGCTTGAAATGTTACGAAGCGAGCCTGCAACAGAGCTTATTCCCGTAGTATTTCTGACGGGCGTTAAGACCAAAGAAGGTGTTTCGAGAGCGGCTGCGTTAAAACCTGACGGATATCTTCTAAAATCCACACCGAAGAAAACTCTGCTTACATTCCTTCAGGATTTCTTCGACAAGCATTAAAGGGGAACGCGTATGGATCAGCGCAAAAGCGAAAATTTTATAATACTTCTTGTATCCCTTGCTTGCATAGGACTGACGGCAGAGAGCATACTGATGAAATGGGAATTCTGGGTACCGCCGCTTATAATCATCGGTACCATATTCCTGTGGGTTTTTAACCTGTCGCAGAAACCGGAACGTGAGATCCGCAAATTCTACTATCTTGTCTATGCAATGCTGGCGGTCTTTTTCCATGGCGTTCACGACACCAGCTTTTTTGACGTGGCCCTTGTAGTTTCACTTGTAATGGTGGCCTTTTCTTTCTTTAACCAGGCCTATATGATCCACCTGTTCCTGGCGGAATATGTGGTCATTATGGGCATTCAGTTCTGGCTCATTCCAAAGTCGGATTATACTTCTTTTGATTCCCTTACAATATCCAGAGTAATACTTCACGTGTGCATAGTGTTACTGGTGTATTTCTGCTGTGTTAAGGCGGCTTACGACCACGTGGAGATCGAGGAGCGTGACAAAGAAAACAAGGCTCTTATAGAAAGCGGCAAGGCGGATATGGAAGATTTCCTTTCCAATATCTCCCACGAGTTACGAACTCCCGTCAATGTGGTCAACGGTATGTCGGAGCTCCTTATTAAAAAGAAAGTCGGTTCCGAGGCTCTTGCCATAAAGGATGCGGGCATACGTCTTGCAAATCAGATAGAGGATATTCAGGATTATACCGAGTGTAAGCGTGAAAAGCTCATTCTGGAAGAAGAAAGCTATATGAGCACATCACTTATCAACGATGTGGTTACCGCTTTCAGAGTATCGGAAGATGCAAAGAATCTTGAGCTTGTGGTGGATCTTGCTCCCACAGTTCCCACCAGAATGAAGGGCGATATCAAGAAACTTCACAAGATATTCAGACATCTTCTGGAAAATGCCATCAAGTTTACGAAAAAGGGCGGCATCTGCGTGAAGATGTATTCCGAAAGAACGGATTACGGCGTAAATCTTGTGATAGAGATGATCGATACCGGTATAGGAATGGACCGTAAGGCACTTGAGTCCGTTTCGGAAGGCATGTATCAGGTTAACAAGAAACGTAACCGAAGTTCGGGCGGTATCGGCCTCGGTCTGTTCATAGTGTATGGCTTTGCCCACAGAATGGGCGGTTTTGTTAAGATCGAGAGCGAAAAGCATATCGGCACTACAGTGAGAGTTACCTTGCCTCAGAAGGTTATGGATGATGCTCCTTGTCTCTTGTTGTCGTCTTCTTTTACCGGAAATATTCTTTTCCATGTACGGTCTGATAAGTATAAGGTTCCGAGAGTAAGGGATTTCTACAGAAATATGGCTGCCAATCTTGCATTCGGAATCCACGCGCCCTTATATGCAGCTGAGACCCTTCGCGATATTGAGCGCCTTATGGATAAAATGCCTGTTACATTTATCTTTATGGGGCAGGAGGAATACGAGGATAATCCGAAATACTTTGACAGGATGGCAGAGGGTGAGACTGTGATCGCGGTTTCAGCCGCCGAAGGCTTTAAGGTAACCGAAGGAAGCCGTGTTATCGTGATGCCGAAGCCCCTGTACGGATATCCTGTATTAAAGATCCTTAACGAAGGCAGGGATGCTCATAACCTTGAGATAAGAGACAATAACCACAAAGTATCCTTTGACGATATCAGAGCCCTTATTGTTGATGACGAACCCATGAATATCGTGGTGGCTACCAGCCTGTTCTCTGATTACAACATGATCATTGACAGCGCAGGAAGCGGCAAAGAAGCCATTCTTAAGTATAAGGACAACGATTACGATGTTGTGTTCATGGACCACATGATGCCGGAAATGGATGGTGTGGAAGCCATGAAGCACATTAAGGGAATCGCCCAGACGGAAGGTCGAAAGACCAAGGTTGTGGCTCTTACGGCCAACGTTGTATCCGGAGCCAGAGAAATGTTCATAGATGAGGGCTTTGACGGATTTATTGCTAAGCCCATCAATCTGGCTGACTTTGAAAGAGTAATGATGCAGGTACTTCCCAAGATCAGAAAAGATGAGGGAGGTGCAAAGGCATGAATTTCTTCGAAAAAATAAGGAATAAGTTCGACAATTACATATTCGATTCCTCCCTCTCATTGAGAGACAGGACTTTCGTGCTGTTTTCGAGTGCCATGATCGTTGCCATATTTACTGCAATGATAGTGGGGATCTTTTTGGGAGAGCCGATTACTTCGACTCTTATTTCCCTTGGCCTTGTTATTTTCTGTTCCATACTGCTTTACTTTGTCTTTAAGATGAACAGGATCAAAGGCGCCAAGATATTGGTGGCTTTCCTTATGGTTGGCGGATTTCAGCCCGTTATGTTTTTCGCAAAGGGCGGTATTCACTGCGGCGGACTTTTGACCCTTCTTTTGGGAACGGTTTATCTCATCATGGTCCTGGAAGGCAGATTCAGGATCGTTATGTGCATCATTGACGTATTCGTCCTAGGTGCATGCTGGATCGTAGGCTATACAAGGCCGGAGCTTGTGGTCGAGTATTCCCTTGAAGCCGATTATGTCTATTCTTTTGCAAAATACATAATCTTTACACTGGTACTTATTGCGGTTATTACCTTCTGGACCAGGATCCTTAAAAAAGAAGCCAAGGTTTCGGAAGACAAGTCCAAGGAACTTGAGGAATTAAACAGAGCTCAGAACAGATTCTTTTCCAGTATGAGCCATGAGATCCGTACTCCCATTAACTCGATCCTTGGATTAAACGAGCTTATACTGAGAGATACAGGCATATCCGATGAAGTTGCAAAGGATGCGTCGGGTATTCAGGGTGCGGGCAAAATGCTGCTGGCGCTTATTAACGATATCCTTGATTTCTCGAAGATGGAAGCCGGAAGTATGGATATCGTGCCTGTTGATTACCGCATCGGGGACATGCTTTCCGAAGTGGTCAACATGATATGGCTTAAGGCTCACGAAAAGGGACTTAAGTTTGAAGTAAGCGTTGATCCCAAGGTTCCTGCCGTTCTTTACGGTGATGAGGTTCGAATCAAGCAGATCATAATCAACCTTCTCAACAACGCGGTCAAGTATACCCAGGAAGGCTCCGTTGAGCTCCATGTTGAGAGCGAGAATACCACCGATGACAGGACTACGCTCAGTATCACCATTTCCGATACTGGTATGGGCATTAAGAAGGAAGCACTTCCCTATCTTTTCGATGCCTTCAAGCGTGTGGATGAGGAAAAGAACAGGCACATCGAAGGAACGGGTCTTGGTCTTTCCATAGTCAAGCAGCTTGCCGAGCTTATGGGCGGCAACGTGGTCGTTAACAGCGTTTACGGTGAAGGTTCCACCTTTATTTTTACGATTACACAGAAAGTATCGGATGCTACAGCCATCGGTGAACTGAATATCCATAACCAGTCGGTGGCAAGAGACAAATACGAAGCAAGCTTTGTGGCACCCGATGCAAGAGTTCTCATCGTTGATGATAACGAGATGAACCTTGAGGTGGAAAAGAAACTCCTTACGGATACAAAGATCCTGGTGGATACTGCAATCAGCGGAAGACTTGCGCTTGAATATGCGGTTCAGATCCATTATGACGTTATTCTTATGGACCATCTGATGCCCGGAATGGACGGTATAGACTGCCTTAAGGCATTGAGGGGTCAGACCGGCGGGCTTAACAGAACTACGCCCGTTGTGGTACTTACCGCCAATGCGGGAAGTGAAAACAGAGAACTTTACAACAGATCCGGTTTTGACGGATATCTGGTTAAGCCGGTCTCGGGAGAGGCTCTTGAAGAGATGCTCATGAAGCATATTTCCAAGGATAAGCTCACCGTAGCAGGCAAGATGATGCGTATGAAGGAGGATATCAATACTACGGCTGGATATTCCCGCAAGCTTCCCGTCATCATCACTACTACCAGTATGGCGGATATTCCCGAG
>JAILHY010000020.1 GCA_024695575.1 Lachnospiraceae bacterium | reverse complement strand
CACATCTTCCCGATGGACTTCGACTGCAAGGTAGGCTATAATGGTCCTCCGGGACGGGGTTAGTGGTTCATTTACTGTTCTTCGCCCTCTTTGAATCGTCTCATCATTTCATTGGTAAGACTCAGATTGTTGGGCTGTAATACAATATCGTCCCTTTTCACCCACTCTGCGTACTTAAGCTCAGATTCATCCATACGGATCGTGGTATCGCCGTCAGCTTCACAGTAGTAACCCACCAGGATGTCCTGCGCCATTCCCCATGGCTGGGATTTATAATACCGGATATTCTTTACTTTTATCCCGGTCTCTTCCATGACTTCCCTTGCAACGCATTCCTCCAGCGTCTCGCCGATCTCGGTAAAACCGGCCACCAGCGCATTATGGTTGAATCCTCTTTTGTATTTAGTAAGTAACAAAGAATCCCCGTTTTTCACGCCCACGATCACCGCAGGATTAATTCGCGGATAAACCGTGTTACCGCACTTTGGGCAACAGAGAGCACGTTCTTTGTCCGATAAAACAAGCTTTTTGGCGCACTTTCCGCAAAAGACATTATCGGAATACCACTTCCATAAATGATATGCCGTGAACACCGCAAATATTTCTTTTCCCTCGAAGCGGTCCCGCGCGTCTCGGATACTGTAGAATTCGTATCCTTCCAGTGTTTCTTCTGAGCTCTGAAGTTTAAGGAAATACCTGATCTCATCCACCGAAAACAGATAAACGCACCGGTTCCCATTCACGTCTTTTCCGGTGGGAAATATTATCTTTCCGTCACTGCCGCCCAGCATCGCCTTTCCATGTGGATCAAAGATAAATACCCGGTCGTTTTCTCTTATTTCATATGCATGATACTCGTTATGCAACCTACTCGGATAAATATCCTGTATCATACGCATTCTCCCTTCTTTCTATTAGGCATAAACATTTAGAGCACTATCTCATAGTATAGGTAATCGCCTTTATTTTCCTCTCTGAAACTGCTTGCCGAAATTATTCATGTAGTAACTGTATTCCTCAATACCGACAAAAACAAATGCCCTGTGAGCGTTTTTCTTTTCCTTTCTGAGATAATCAAGATAAGGCCGCCCGCAAAAGCATCTGAATCTGTGGTCCTCAAATACAATGATAAGCGGCGCATCGGGCAAAGCTTCCGATTCCTCTGCCTGCTCATAACCGCCCTCATCCTCTATCAGGCGAAGGGGTATCTTAACAAGTTCAGACAAGAAAAATACCGATCCATCGGGCATTTCCATACCCGCATTCTCAAGATAGATCCTTACCCATTCCTCACCGATACCTGCATTCGAGTACTGTTCGGCGGAATAAGCGGAGGGCGAATATTCAGGGAGTCTTACCTTCTTGCCGTACACGATCTTTTTGACCGATTCCGGAGAAAGAAAAAACTGCTCCGCAAGCTCCATGATCCCGTCACCAGCCGCATATCTTCCGCATATGAGAGCATTTCTTTTATTAAGTTTTTCACGATATCCGGATGCTTCTCCCCAGCCCTTGGCTTTCTCACGCTTGGGTATGTAGATTGCCTTTCCTTCCGCATACTTTTGCACTTCTTCCAAAAGGCTTGCGGGGAGAATATCCTTGGCATTTTCATATTTCATGTTAAATCGTCAGTCTGTTTATACGCTCTTCAAGTTCATTCATCGATCTCGTAATGGACTCACATGACTCCAGATCGTCGATGGAAGCATGCCACATAAGTGTATGAAGTCCTTTAAAATATGCCATGCAAAGAAAACGCTCTTTGAAATTCTTTATCTCGATATGTTTCTTTTGCACATATTCACACAACTTTTCGGGAACCAGAAGGTACGGCTTATTAAGATCCAGTATTGCGAAATCCATGAGAAAATCCATGATCCCGGCTCTTCCCCAGTCCGCACAGTAGGTCTTACCTGCATCATCCACGATCATATTGACAAAGAAAGTGTTATTGTTTGCAAGGAACCGCTGTCCTTCGCAGAAAGATGCATACTGCATGATCTTGGCATATATCTTATCAAAATAATCTTTCTTTAAAAACGTTGTTTCAAACATCTTGGTCCAGTTATGCCAGTAGCCTTCCTGATCCTCATTAAAGGTCTCGCGGACAAACTCCTCAAACGTAGCAAAAGGAGCCTTATTGTCCTCGTTAAACTCTCCGTAGCCGCTCAGTTTGGAAACATCCGTAGCAGCTATCTCAAAGATCATATCAAAGAAGTTTTCATATCCTTTTTCAAAATCTTCAACCGAAAGTTCGTTGGCACATCTGCCCTTGGGGCTGATTTCAATCCTGTCCCCTGTCAGGTTCTTTATAAAAATATCTCTGTTCATGGTTATCATCCTTTCAAATTTGTTTCCGCAGGCGCCTTACAAAAAGAATGATAACAAACGCATTGCCCGCAACATATAGAAAGAATCGTTATAACAGTTCTTTACTTTCTTTGCCGGGACATTATCAAGCTTTCTTTTACCGGTCTATAAACTCGGGATTAGCAAAAGTAACTCCGTTAGCAAGAACATGCTCAATGATTATCTTGTAATAATCGGGAACCATGGCTCTTGTTTCGTCGTGGTCGTGCAGGAGAAGAATGTGATTACTGCCTTCCTCAAGGAGTGCACCACCGGTTTCCGGATTTGGGTCGTGTATTCGCTTAAATACGTCATCCATTGTGAAGCCGCTGTCAGGACGGATCTTATACTCGGCAAAATTAAAGGTCCAAAAAGTATCTATATCCTTATCAAGACCCTGTTCTTTCCACCAGGGAAAAGAAATATTTCTGTCATCCAGCTTACTGAAGCCTTTTTCCTTAAAGTAATGCCTGTATTTTTCTTTGTTTTCGCCACCTTTACTTCCGTAAGGGAATCGGAATGGTCTGTATTTTCGCTCTACACCCGCCTGCTTATAAATATCATCCAGTAATCCTTCCGTCCTTTCAATTTCCTCAATTCCTTCTTCAAAGGAAATCTCTGCGAAATTGGGATGTGAATAGCTGTGATTGCCGACTGTCATTCCATGTTTGAGTGCATAAACAACATTCTCCGGATATTTCTCGATATACTCACCCTGCGCAAACATCAGCACCCTGATATCCCTGCTGACCAGATAATCAACCAGCGCAGGCGTGTTCTTAGTTACAACATCATCAATCGTAAGTATCGCTTTGATCATAGAAATCATTCTCCTTTTACACAATTATACCGCTTTAATCACATAAAGAAAATCCTGCCCAAATCGGAAGTAGTTGAAACCGCATATAACATGCAATTTACTCCAAACAGAAAAAACAAGCATAATTCTGATGCAAAGCAAGGATGGTATATGGATGCTGAAAATATCGGATCGGAAAATAAGTTCATCCCCGGTGCATTGCACCGGGGATGTGTTTCACTCAACGCCAAGTAATCTGCCTGCGATATATTTTTCGTTAAAGAAGCATTTGTACAAATAAACGGGATATTCACCTATACTTTTTCCTTCTTTTTCGTCTTTTCTGAGTTGCATCAAAGTAGTGGTATGACTGCTGTTTGCATCCAAGGATGGCTGATCAACCGCATAATTAATTACAACAGCTAACTTATCGTCAGCATATCTATGATTATATTTTATGCCGCCATAGTCCTTCCCCGTCGAGAATTCCTAATTGTCACCATAATAATCCATAAGTTCCTGAAGTGTATTTCCAAATTCAAATGTAGGGTCTGCCTTTATCACAGCGTGAATGTAGTCACTGTATTCTACAATAACATAATCAGAAATATCGATACCCAGCTCTTCAAGTTTTGTATCTGTTAAATAAGAAATAGAGTGTGAGTAATTACCGTCTTTCTTGACCTTCTCATCTCTTTCATTTAAGAATTCTTCCTTTGATTTTTCATTAGTCACAAAAAGAAGATCATAATCAGGAATATTTACTAATTCCCTTGACATCCCCATTTGCGTGGTATATACTTTGTATATACAGGAGGTGCAGACATGCAGGCTCAGATAAAATCCTGGGGCAACAGCCAGGGAATCCGAATTCCCAAGGAAATACTTCAGGAAGCAAATTTTAATATAAATGATTACATAGATGTTAAAGTTCAAAACGGCATGATCATGCTCTGCAAGCCTGTCAGGCATAAGACTCTTGAAGAAAGAGCCGCCAAATACGGTGGCAAGCTTGAGTTAAGCGGAGAATTTGACAAAGGAGAACCGGTAGGCCGAGAAATATGGTAAATACAGTACATCAAGGCGATATCCTTAAAATTGAGAATATAAAAAGTCCCGTGCTCGTTACGAGTAAGGACTTTTTTAATGAAAGCCGAATGATCATCGGCTGCCCGATCATCGAAGGCAGTAAAGCAGGCGCACTCCATATTCCGATAGATACTCCCACGGTACGCGGAGTTGTTTATTGTGAGCAATTAGCTTTGTTTGATCTGTCGGTAAGAGGATACTCTGCAATCGACAGGATTCCCATAGACGACATCATTAATATCACCGATGCCATACAGGGAATCTTTGATTATATATAATTATCCGTAAAGAAGTGATCTCCGGCTCAAAACATCCCATCCGGACGCTTCAATGTATTATTTAATGGCACATGTGCCCCGGTAAAAGAAACCACGGATATTAGTTTTCCAAGGTCATCGGTGACCTTAACTTCGTAAAAGCAGGTGCTCCGCCCGTCCTTTAAAAGATGCGCCTCTGCGAAAAGGGTGCTACCCTTGCAGGCATTCATGAAGCTTGCCTGTCCCACTACACTCACCGTTCCCTGTTCTTTTCCGAAATTGGAAGCAACGGCAAAAGCAAAATCCGCCAGGGTATAGATAACTCCCCCCATGACGCCGCCTATGGCATTCCTGTGGATATCCTTCAGGACAAGACTGCACTTGGCGTAATCCTGCCCGATCTCATCTATCACCGCTCCTGTTGCTTTGGTGGCATACAGATCATGCGAAAAATAGTCTCTTGCTTCTTCAAGTGTCCCCATAACGTTCCCTCACTTAATGGTTATAAACGCATATTTTACCGGTATTATACGACGCATATTGTCATTTTTCAAAGGATAACCGGGTGTATTTTTGTTATTTTTCAAAGGTTGCATAAAGATACCGGAGCAAATACAATGAATCTATGGATTATCAAAGATTAAAGGAACTGGCGGACAGAAGCTATAATAACGGAACTTTCACTTTCACGGACTTTTGCTCCATGGCCGATCTTTCCGCCTATTATGAAAAAGAAAAAGAATTGCGTTTCGCAGGCCCCGTGCTCTTTGGAGGCTGCGATATTGCCGAGCGCAAAATGATAAGATTCGGGAATCCCGAAGAACTTGGATATGAGCAGGATTTTCCCATTACCGCACTCATAATAAGGCCTGCTGCCGCCAAGTTCGCCGATGACCTTAACCACAGAGATTTCCTTGGTTCTCTTATGAATCTCGGTATCAAGCGCGAGCTGCTTGGTGACATCTTTGTAAAGGAAAAAGCAGCCTGCGTGTTCTGTAAAGACAGCATCGCAGACTACATAATAGAGAATCTCACCCGGATAAAGCACACCACGGTCAAAGTCTCTGTAGCTACGGAAAAAGACACTGCCGCCATTACCGCTCCCACACTTGAAGAGAAGGTGATCCAGGTGGCCTCCCTTAGGCTCGATGCGGTGATAGCAAGAGTCTATAACCTTTCAAGAAATGACGCTGTTTCTCTGTGTGCCTCAGGCCTTGTATTCATAAACGGCCGGGAATGCACCGAGAACGCCAAGGACCTAAAGCCCGGTGACGTGATCTCCGTCCGTGGCCATGGGAAATTCGAATTTGCAGATGAGATCGGCGCCAGCAAGAAAGGCAAGATCAACTGCCGGGTGCAAATATACCGATAAAACTGATCCTGAAAACGATCATTCAAGATCAGATCAGGTCTGAAAATGTTCATTGGTCAGTCTAACAACCCGCCTACCTGTACTCCATCAGTGCAAACAGTGGCTTAACCACCACTACCTCATCATACTCTTTCTGAGTGACTGTTACGGAAGGATTGAGGGCTTTAAGATCAGCCTTTACGATCTCAAGGGCTCCGGTCATATCCATGCAACGCCCCATCATGACGGCTCTGATCATTCGATCGAACACTATGGGATGCGCATAATAGGCAGGGATGGGAAAACCCTTATAGCCCTTGATGTATTCTGACTGTGTGGCCAGCGCCTTTTCCCATTCTTCTTCACCGTATTTGCGATTCCTGGTACCGGATGGAAGAACTCTTGATGCCATGGCAAAGAATATGGCTGCAAATCCAAAGAGAACAAAATACACCGATTCGTTCAAAATGTGATTATACCAAGCATAAGCGCCCCAAAGAGCGGAGCCTATGCCCGCAACAAGGATCAGGATCGCAACCAGTCTGTAAGTGGGGCTTATGGAATCAAGGGTCCTCTTTTGCTTAGCTGTAAAGGCCAGTCTGTCTGCACTCTCCTGCTGTTTGGCAAGATACACACGGGCATTCTGAAGCTCCGAAACTGTCTCTGCCGCTTCCGGCGACAATTCCTTTAAATACTTCTTTTTTTCTTCTTCCTCGGCTTTACGCAGGCGTTCTTCCGCCTCTGCGCTGTGAGTGGGGATCTCAGGGTGATCTGCTTCTATCCTTTTAAGC
>JAILHY010000198.1 GCA_024695575.1 Lachnospiraceae bacterium | reverse complement strand
TTTTATTATTTACTGTCCTACTTGGGGGTAGCATATCATTAAGAGGATGCTGGAATTATATGTATTGTGTGGTATTATTCTTGTTATTTTTCTCACTGTGAATTACAGTTTGTACCGGTATACGAACATAATGAAAATTTTCAGCATTTTACCAAAGAGAAAGAGGTTCGGCATAGATGGAATAAAAACGAATGAATACAGCATCATGAAAGACAGCATTCTTGAATTGGAAGATGAAAGTGATGCATATAGAACACGGGTCGCGGATTTGGAAAGGGTTAACCAAGCGATTACGCTTGAACACTTTCTTTCAAATGGTGTTAATACGAAAGATGATTACGATATAATTGAAAAGTGCTTGAATCATATACCCGAGTTTTTTTGTGTTGCTGTGGTTAGATGTATTCTTGAAGACGGACTGTCGATTAACGAAGTTGCTATATTGCTGGAAAATATTATCTCTAACGGACAATACAATATTATCGCTCACGTTAGGAGTGGAGTGAACGACGAAGTTTTTGTTTTTGAAATTGATTCGAAAGACCAGCCCAATACTGAAGGCGTTAGGAAAATGCTGGAGGAAGCTGTTTATGAACTGACCCAAAAGCAGGATGCTGTTTTTCATGTTGGAATAAGCACCATTGGAACAGACTTCTGTAATATTAACAGGTGTTATGATCAGGCGTATCATATTGTCCAGGCTCAATTTGCATCTGAAAATGAGAATGTGGTCAAAGCGTATGATATTACAGAAAACGCAGCATATGATATTCTTGTAAACGTTGAACTCTTAAATCGGTTATTCAGTCTGCTTATATCGGGCCAAAGACAGGAAACTATTGAAGAACTGAACAGAATAGAAGGATACTTTGAGCGCATGCCTTACTTATTTGAAGTAAGAAAAGAGCAAATCTTCTACTCTATATGGAATATATTTTTTACAGCCAATGTATAATTTTTTCCGTAAAGATGGGAGCGTTTGTCATATTGTCAATTTTAATCCCAAAACCGGGGACAAGATTGAGGAATATGCGGGGCAGGGTTATGCGGTAGGTTCTTCTTGGACGAGAGGTCAGAGTTGGGCCATATATGGCTTTGCCATCAGTTTTATACATAGCGGTAAAAGAGATTATTTGGATACTGCAATTAAAACAGCAGATTATTTTATGAGCGAAATGGAAAAGCAAGGCTACAGCGTTCCTCCCTGCGATTTTAATGCGCCCAAAGAACCAAGGTACATTGATGCTTCAGCCGGGGCAATAGCCGCTAACGGTTTTATAGAGATATCTAAGTGCCTTGGCGTTGCCGGGAGGAAATACTATGATTTTGCATTATATTTGTTGAAGGGGATAGAAAAAGAGTGCTGCAATTTTGACCATGAAGTTCAGTACGTGGTGGATTATGCTTCGGAAAGATATGGAGCCGGAGTTAATATCCCAATCATTTACAGTGATTTCTTTTTCATGGAAGCATTGACAAAGCTATATGGGGGAGGGCACATTTTCTGGTAGGATTAATGCAAACAAAATTACTTATCCAAATCTCTATTTTTGTTGTAGATTTGGATGAACATTATTGACACCATGGCGCTTGAAGTATACAATAATCGTATGAGAAATAAGATTATCGGACGTACTAGAGAATACGCGCGACTAGATAAATGCATGCGTGAAGATGTGGCTCAACTGGTATTGGTGTATGGGCGCCGTAGGGTCGGAAAAACGTTTCTGGTTAATCAATACTTTGAAAATACATTCAGTTTTAAATTGACCGGAGCCTATGATAAACCTAAAACGGAGCAACTGCAGGCATTTGTAAATGAATACAACCGTAAGACTCACCGGAAGGCGAAGGCACCGTTGAGTTGGACTGATGCATTTGAATTGCTCAGAGAATACATTGATAGTCTGGATCCTGAGAAGAAATGTGTTATTTTTTTTGATGAGATGCCATGGCTGGATTCTCACAGATCGGGATTTCTCGCTGCGTTTGAATACTTTTGGAATGATTACGGATCTTCTGTGGATAACCTTGTTTTTATTGTATGTGGATCTGCTACATCGTGGCTCGTTGACAATATAGAACATAATAAGGGCGGATTGTTTAATCGTCAGACATGCAAATTATTCCTTGAGCCGTTTTCGCTTTCTGAGACAGAGGATTATCTTGTTAGTAAGGGAATTCGCTGGTCGAGATATGATATTACCGAATGTTATATGGTGATGGGCGGGATACCTTACTATTTGAGTCTGTTAGATAAGGAGATGTCTTATTTACAGAATATAGATTATTTGTTTTTCAGAAAGAAGGCTGAACTTTGGGATGAGTTTGATCATTTGTACAACACTTTGTTTTTGCAAGGGGATACCTATATATCCGTTGTATGCGAGTTGAGTAAGACGAAAAACGGATTGACCAGAGAAGAGATTTCAAAGAAAACCAAGCTCGCATTGAATGGCGTTTTGTCAAAGATTATCAAGAATTTGGTTGACTCAGGGTTTGTGAGAGAAAACCGTTTTTGGGGTAAGAAAAAGAAAGAGACGCTGTATCAGTTAGCTGACTACTACTCAAACTTTTACTTTCACTATATCAAAGATAATGCCGGTCAGGATGAGCATTATTGGAGCAATACGCTGGATTCTCCTTCCAGAAAGGTTTGGGCGGGAAATATGTTCGAGCAGGTTTGCAAGGATCATATATGGCAGATCAAGCAAAGAATAGGTATTTCGGGAATTCTTTCCAATGAATCTGTCTGGTTTACAAAAGCGGATAAAGAATCAGGTATTCCTGGCACACAGATTGACCTGGTTATAGATCGTCGGGATAGGGTTATTAACCTGTGCGAGATGAAGTATTCTCTAAGTACATTTACGATCGATAAAGATTATGACGAGACATTAAGAAAGCGGATAGAAGTTTTTCGAAGTAAAACGGGAACAAAGAAAGCCGTACAGATAGTATTTGTTACAACTTATGGGGTCGAGTCAAATCAATATAGCGGAATTGTTCAAAGACAGGTTTTACTTGATGATCTGTTCAAAAGACAAGAATGGTAAATGCCTATCCAAATCTCGATAAAAAGCGCAGATTTGGATAGGCAATAAATTTTACGATACACAATTTTTGCAGATATAGAAAGAAGATCAGCATGAGTATCGGTAATATGTTTGAATATGTCAGCCAGTATTGTACGGATACTTTTTTGGAGCGGCCCTTCGGAGTGGAGGATGCCATAGTTCTGGCACAGCTTTCCTACATCAAGCTTGATGCGTTTTTAAAGGATTTCAAAAAAGACTCAGTCGACATGTGCAGTCTGTATGATTCGCCATTAAGGGAAACACTTGTGGCGGATCCCAAGTATAAAAAAGATCACATGGCTTTGCTTAAGGCAATTTCTGCGAGCCTCCGTTTTAAAGGATTGAGAGCGCGATTTTATGTAAACCAGGTTGATACCGCGGAGGAAACTCAGTTTTCGGCGGTGACCTTTCTTTTGCCTGACGGAATGCCCTTTGTAGCATTCAGGGGCACGGATGAGACAATGCTTGGGTGGCAGGAGGATTTCGGCCTCGCTCTTAAAAAGCCCATTGCTGGTCAGAAGCTGGCGGCGGATTATCTTCGGAAAGTGGCGGAATTTACGGAAGGACCTTTAATGCTTGGAGGTCACTCAAAGGGCGGCAATCTTTCACTCTATGCCATGTTTACCGTGGATTCGGCCATAAGAGACAGGGTAACTAAGATCTATACTCTTGATGCGCCGGGCTTCAGGCCTGAATTTATAGAGCACACGGACTATGACTCGGTAAAGAAACGTATAGTGCGTGTCGTTCCCAAGGATTCGGTGGTAGGGCTTCTTTTTAATGATCTTTCAAGTAAAACGGTAATAGAGGCGGACGCTCACGGGATGGCTCAGCACAACATGTACACCTGGATAATCAAGGACGGGCATGTGGTGGAAACGGAGCTTTCCGAGGAACATTTAAAGTCAGTCCGTAACTTTAATCAATGGGTGCTTTCTCTTGACGATACCCACCTTCAGAGCATTGTTAAGCTTCTTTCGGAGATGCTTGACGACACCGGTGCCAAGACGACGGTCGAGTTCAGAGAGAATGTGCCGAAGTACGTAAAGACACTGTTAAAGGCCGCCGGAGATATGGATGATACGGCAAAAGAACAGGCATCGGCATTCATCAAATCCTACGTGGAATTTACTTTTGAGGGCCTCAAACGTGAGGTGATGGACAATATCCAAAGTTCAAGATTATCAAGATTTCTGACTAAATAAGAAATGTCAGTTGAAAAAACTGTGATATAATGATAACATGATCTATAGCCTATGTAAGCGCTTACATGAAAGGAGCAATTATGGAATTACGCACCGCTGCATCCCCCAAGGATGTGAAACACTATACAACAGAGCGTCTCAGAGAGGAATTTCTTATTGACGACCTCTTCAAAAAGGATGAGATCAAGCTGGTTTACAGCCACATCGACAGGATCATCACCGGTTCCGCAGTGCCTGTTAAGCCTCTGAAACTCACAGCAGGAGACGAGCTGAGAGCCGAGTATTTCCTTGAAAGACGTGAGATGGGCGTTATCAATATCGGCCCCGCAGGTTTCATTACTCTTGACGGCAAGCGCTACGAAGTCGGCCACAAGGAAGGCATGTATATCGGAATGGGTACAAAGGACGTAGTATTTGAAAGTGCGGATCCTTCCAATCCCGCCAAGTTCTACATCAATTCCGCACCTGCTCACAGGACCTGCAAGACCGTTCTTATCAAACCTGAAGGAACACCTTCCGATGATGTGGTCATCATCAAGCCCGAGAACAAGAAGGAACTTGGATCCTTAGAGGAAGCTAACCACCGCACCATCAACAAATATATCCTTCCCGGACAGGTTGAGACCTGCCAGCTGGAGATGGGCATGACTCATCTTGAGCCCGGCAGCGTATGGAACTCAATGCCTTGCCACACTCACGACCGTCGAATGGAAGTATATCTCTACTTTGACATGGCGGAGGACCAGATGCTCATGCATTTCATGGGTGAGCCTCAGGAAACAAGGCACATCGTAATGCTCAACGAGCAGGCTGTTATTTCTCCCAGCTGGAGCATCCATTGCGGCTGTTCCACCAGAAATTACACATTTATCTGGGGAATGGTAGGAGAAAATCAGGACTTTGACGATATGGACGATATTCGTCCCATTGATCTTAGATAAAAGAATCTAATTAGTTATGTAAACTAACAAACATATATCAAAGGAGAACATTATGGGAAACATTCTTGATCAGTTTTCATTAAAGGGTAAGGTAGCATGGATTACAGGTGCTTCTTACGGATTAGGTCTTGCATATGCTGTTGCATATCATGAGGCAGGCGCTAAGATCGTATTTAACGATATCAAGCAGGAGCTTGTTGACAGAGGTATGGAAGAGTACAAAAAGCGCGGCATCGATGCTTACGGCGCTGTATGTGACGTTACCAAGGAAGAGGATGTTAAGGCTTTCGTTGCTGATGTTAAGGCTAAGGTTGGCTCCATTGACATTCTTGTTAACAACGCAGGAATCATTAAGCGTATCCCCATGCACGAAATGAGCGTTAACGACTGGAATGCAGTCATCAACGTAGACCTTACGGGTCCTTTCATCTGCTCCAAGGCTGTTCTTCCCGACATGATCGAGAAGGGAAGCGGCAAGATCATCAATGCTTGCTCCATGATGTCAGAGTTCGGCCGCGAGACCGTATCAGCTTACGCAGCTGCCAAGGGCGGACTTAAGATGCTTACCAGAAACATCTGCTCCGAGTACGGTCAGTACAACATTCAGTGTAATGCAATCGGACCCGGCTACATCGCTACTCCCCAGACCGCTCCTCTTCGTACAAAGGGCGAGGACGGTTCCATGAATCCTTTCGATCGATTCATTAGAAGTAAGACACCCGCTCAGAGATGGGGACGCACCGAGGACCTTATGGGCCTTGCAGTATTTCTTGCTTCTCCCGCATCTGATTTCATCAACGGTCAGGTTGTTTATATCGACGGCGGTATCAGCGCATACATCGGACAGGATCCCGGAAACCTTGATGTTTCGAAATTTAAGGATGAGGTAGAGGATCAGCCAGACGTTATAGTTAAAGACTGACACAAAATGTCATTCTGAGCGAAGTCCTTGAGGACGGAGTCGAAGAATCTTAATCAGAAAAGGAAACTCATATGAAGATAGCTTTAATTAATGAAAACAGCCAAGCTGCCAAGAATGCAGTCATCGAGAAGGCTTTAAAAGAAGTTGTTGAGCCTATGGGTCATGAGGTTTTTAACTACGGCATGTATTCATCCGAGGACAAGGCTCAGCTTACCTACGTTCAGATCGGTATCCTTGCTGCAGTGCTTCTTAACTCAGGTGCTGCAGACTACGTTATCACCGGTTGTGGCACAGGCGAAGGCGCAATGCTTGCCTGCAACTCATTCCCCGGAGTTATCTGCGGTCATGTGGTTGATGCAAGCGACGCTTTCATGTTCAGCCAGATCAACGACGGTAACGCCATTGCGATGCCTTTTGCCAAGGGCTTCGGATGGGGCGCGGAGCTCAATCTTAAGTATGTATTCGAACGTTTATTTGAAAAAGAAGGCGGCGGCGGATATCCCCCCGAGCGTGTGGTACCCGAGCAGCGCAACAAAAAGATCCTTGACGAAGTGAAGAACCACACTTACAGAGATCTTTGCGAAATTCTTCCCGAGCTTGACAGAGAGCTTGTAAAGGGTGCGCTTTCAACAGAAGGCTTCGCCAAATACTTTGAAGCTAACTGCAAGGACGACAAGATAAAGAATTGTGTAAAGGAATTGTTAAAATGAACGAAATTTTAGAGAAAATCAGTAACATCGGCATTGTACCCGTAGTCGTACTCGACGATGCCAAGGACGCGGAGCCTCTTGCCAAGGCTCTTTGCGAGGGCGGTCTTCCCTGCGCTGAGGTAACTTTCCGTACCGATGCGGCAGAAGAAAGCATTCGCCGTATGACCAAGGCTTTTCCTCAGATGCTTGTAGGTGCAGGTACCGTACTTACCACCGAGCAGGTTGACAGAGCGGTTGGTGCAGGCGCCAAGTTTATCGTAAGCCCCGGTTTTAATCCCGAGGTTGTTAAGTACTGTGTGGACAAGAACATTCCCATGGTTCCCGGAACCAACAACCCCAGCAACATTGAGGCTGCACTTTCTTTTGGCCTTGACGTGGTTAAGTTCTTCCCTGCAGAGCAGAGCGGCGGCGTAGCAATGATCAAGGCTATGGCAGCTCCTTACGTAAATGTTAAGTTCATGCCCACCGGCGGTGTCAATGCAGGCAATATCTGCGATTACCTTGCTTTTGACAAGATCATCGCCTGCGGCGGTTCATGGATGGTAAAGAAAGATCTGGTGGCAGCCGGCAAGTTTGACGAGATCCGTCGTCTGACCGAGGAAGCTGTTCGCACCATGCTTGGCTTTAACTTAAGACACATCGGTATCAACTGCGAATCTGAGAACGATGCACTGGATGTTGCAGGTTTCTTTGACAATAATTTCGGATTTGCCACAAAGAACGGTAACAGTTCCGTATTTGCAGGCATTGAGGTCGAAGCCATGAAATCCATCGGCCGCGGAGCAAAGGGACATATTGCCATCGGCACCAATTCCGTAGCAAGAGCCAAGAACTACCTTGAGACCGTTAAGGAACTTAAGTTTGTAGAAGAAAGCGCAAGCTACAAGAACGGCAAGCTTAATGCGATCTATATTGACGGTGAGATCGGCGGATTTGCCGTACACCTTGTTAACAAATAAGAGTTTTAGGAGGATTTATGGCTAAGGTTATAACCATGGGTGAGATCATGTTAAGATTGTCCACCCCTAATTTTGAAAAGTTTATCCAGGCCGATGAGTTTGACATCAACTATGGCGGCGGCGAGGCCAACGTAGCTGTTTCACTTGCAAACTACGGTCATGATGCCGAGTTTGTAACTGCAGTTCCGGATAACGAGCTTGGCGAATGTGCCGTTGCAGCACTGAGAAAGTACAATGTAGGCACCAAGCACATTGCACGCTGCGGTGAGAGACTTGGTATCTACTATCTTGAGAGCGGTTCATCCGTACGTCCTTCCAAGGTCGTATACGACAGAGCTCATTCTTCCATCTCAACCGCTACCGAGAAGGATTTTGATTTTGATGCTATCTTTAAGGATGCGGACTGGTTCCACTTTACCGGAATCACTCCCGCTCTTTCCGATTCCGCAGCTGAGCTTACGGAGAAGGCCCTTATCGCTGCCAAGAAGCATGGCGTAAAGGTTTCCGTAGACCTTAACTTCCGTAAGAAGCTCTGGTCATCAGAAAAGGCTCAGAAGGTTATGAAGAACCTTATGAAGTACGTTGACGTCTGCATCGGAAACGAAGAGGATGCAAACCTTGTGCTCGGATACAAGCCCGGCAATACAGACGTTACCAGCGGTGAACTTGAGCTTGCAGGTTACAAGTCGATCTTCGAGCAGATGGTAGCAGACTATAACTTTGAATACTGCGTTTCTTCATTGAGAGAGAGCCATTCCGCTTCTGACAACGGTTGGAGTGCTTGCATATACAGCCGTGATACCAAGGAATTTTATCATTCCAAGGAATATCGTCTTCATCCCATTGTTGACCGCGTCGGCGGAGGAGATTCTTTTGCAGGCGGCGTGATCTGCGGACTCCTGGACGGTAAGGATTTCAAGGCTTCGCTTGAATTTGGCGTTGCCGCTTCCGCTCTTAAGCACACAATCCCCGGCGACTTCAACTTCGCATCCCGCAAGGAAGTTGACACTCTTGCTGGCGGAGATGCTTCCGGACGCGTTCAGAGATAAAGAATAAATTATTGATCCACATAGTGCTTGACAAACATCCTGTTCAGTGAGAAAATAGAACAAGTGTTTGGAGAGACTATGTGGATTTTATTTGTACTTATTTACGGCGTCCTTAAGGGCGTTCGCGATATTGCGAAGAAGAAAGCACTTTCCGGCCATGGAGTGGTGGAAGTGCTTTTCGTTTATACAGTGATGTCATTTGCTTTTACAATACCTGTAAGCGGAAATGTCATCGGAGTGCCGCCTAAGGAAATGCTCATGGTGGCGTTTAAATCCTTCGTTATCGTAATAGCATTTCTGTGCAGCTTTTATGCGTTGGATAGGATGCCTATATCACTTTACGGAGTGCTGGATCTTTCGAGGGTATTGTTTTCCATGACTCTCGGAATCCTTATATTGAAGGAACATCTCCGGGTTAATCAGATAATAGCATTTGTGCTTATCGCATCGGGACTCCTTCTTTTACGATATAAGCCCAAGGCCCTTAGGAACGGTACGGTGAAGGCGGAGCACGTGGCGGGGATGCTTTATGTTCTTGCTTTTGTTTCCACATTCCTTAATGCCATTTCAGGTACCATGGATAAGATCCTTATGGGTGGAGGCAATATCACGTCGGGACAGCTTCAGTTCTGGTATACCTTCTTTATGCTGGTTTATTACGGCATTTACGTACTTGTGACCAGAACCAGGATACACTTTAAGGAACTTATCAGGAATCCCTACATGTGGGCTATATCGGTACTTTTTGTGGTGGCGGACAGATTCCTGTTTGTGGCTAATTCCTACAGCGACTCGAAGGTCACTATTATGACACTTCTTAAACAATCCTGCTGTATTGTGACCATACTTGGCGGCAAATTCATCTTTAAAGAGAAGAATACCCTTCAGCGTTTCGTCTGTGCCGCCATCATAATAGCAGGTATAGTTGTTTCGGTAATATAGTTTTAACGGTTTAAAGGAAATACTATGGCAATCTACGATAAACTCAACGATAAACAGCAGGAAGCAGTGTTCTGTACCAAGGGACCGCTTCTTATACTGGCAGGAGCAGGGTCTGGCAAGACAAGTGTCTTGACACATCGTGCGGCCTATCTTTTGGACGAAGTCGGTGTCAAACCGTACAATATCCTTGCCATCACCTTCACTAACAAAGCTGCGCAGGAGATGAGGGAACGTATTGACAAGCTGATCGGTTTCGGATCGGATCAGATATTCGTTTCCACATTTCACTCCATGTGCGTCCGTATCTTAAGGCGTCACGTGGATCTTGTGGGCTATTCCAACAACTTTACAATTTACGATAACGACGATCAGAAATCCATCATGAAGGAAGTCTGCAAGAAACTCGAGATCGACACCAAGAAGATCAAAGAGCGCAGCATTCTCAACCAGATTTCCAGTGCCAAGAATGAACTTGTTGGTCCCGAGAAGTTTGCCATGGGAACAGCAGGAGACTATATCCTTTCCAAGGTTGCTGCCTGCTATGCGGAATATCAGGCAACATTGCACAAGAACAATGCCTTTGATTTCGACGATCTTATCATGAAGACCGTGGAACTCTTTACTGAACACCCTGAGGTACTTGAGAACTATCACGAGCGCTGGCAGTATATCATGGTGGATGAGTATCAGGATACCAACACGGCCCAGTTTGAGCTTGTAAGACTTTTGGCATCAGGTTCCCGTAACATCTGTGTTGTGGGTGATGACGATCAGTCCATATACAAGTTCCGCGGTGCCAATATCCGCAATATCCTTGATTTTGAGAAGCATTATCCCGACGCCAAGGTTGTCAAGCTTGAGCAGAATTACCGAAGCGTACAGACCATACTTGATGCGGCCAATGCCGTTATCAGGAACAATTCTTCCCGTAAGGACAAGAGTCTTTGGTCCAAGAACGGTGAAGGAGACAAGATCCACTTTCGCCAGTTTGATACGGCGATGGAGGAAGCCGAGTATGTGGCTTCCGATGTACTTCGCAGCGTACGTAAGGACGGATTCAAGTTCAGTGACTCAGCGGTCCTTTATCGTACCAACTCGCAGTCACGTATGCTTGAGGAACGATTTGTGAGGGAGAATATCCCCTACAGGATCGTGGGCGGTATCAACTTCTACTCCAGGCGTGAGATCAAGGATCTTATCGCATATTTAAAGACAGTTGATAATGGTGCTGACGATCTTTCCACCAGGCGCATAATCAATATTCCCAAGCGAGGTCTTGGAGCTACCAGCGTAACCAAGGTTCAGATGGTTGCGGATGAAATGGGAATATCCTTCTTTGACGCCCTTTCGCACTTAGACAGAGCAGGTATCAAAGGATCTACGGCAGATAAGTTACGTTCCTTTGAATCCATGATACTAAGACTTCGTGCCATCAATCAGGCAGAGGGCCCCGTCAAGCTCATCAAGGAGATTCTTGATGTGACGGATTACATCAACCAGATGGAAGTTGAGTCCGAGGAAGAGGCTGACGAGCGTATCGGTAACATCGAGGAACTGGTCAGCAAGATAACGGCCTATTGCGAGGAACACGCGGAGCCTACCCTTACGGGACTGTTAGAGGAGATCGCGCTGATCGCAGACATCGACTCCGTGACCGAAGGCGAAGACAGGGTCCTTCTTATGACCATACACTCAGCCAAGGGACTTGAGTTTACGAACGTATATCTTACTGGCATGGAGGACGGACTTTTCCCGAGCTTTATGTCTGTTACCGAAGGTGACGAGGGCATTGAAGAAGAAAGACGTCTTGCCTATGTAGCAATTACCCGAGCCAAGCGGAATCTTACCATATCTTCCGCAAGGGCCCGTATGATCAACGGCGAGACACAGTACAATGCCGTCAGCAGATTTGTAAACGAGATACCCAACTCGCTCTTTGACACTCCTCCCGTTCGTAAGAAACAGTACGGTGAGGATTATTCCGAAGATCGATACGAAGGAACTCGTTCTTTCAGGAGTTTTGACAGTGGCTTCTCCCGTAAGAGTGACTATTCGGACGAGGGAGACACTTACGGCGGATTCAAACGTACTGCCGATGAGCCTTCGGCTTATGATATATCGAAACCCTACAATCCATATTCAAGGCCCAAGGCAAGTGCCCGCAAGACACCCGAGGAGGACAAGCCTTTTATTGTCAAGGCTGCATCTCTTGATAATCTCAAAAAGGGTTCTGACATAGCAGCAGGCGGAAGCTCCAAGTTAAAGGCAGGAGACAGGGTTCGACATGTCAAATTCGGAGACGGCACCGTCATCAGCGTTGTGAAAGAAACCCGTGATGACAAGGTCACGGTTCAGTTCGATACTGCGGGACAGAAGATCATGTATGCTTCTTTTGCCAGATTACAGATTATTTAATCTTGTGTTTACAGATAATTTGTAGCATAATGGGAGTAGGGAATTTCTATAAGGAGGGTTCATGTGATGATTAAAGAATATGTATTAGGCGCAGTTGATACCATTAAGAATCGCGCCAAAGGCTTTGAAATAGACGAGAAACTTGACGAGATCAAGGAACTTTTGGCTGAGAGAGGTCTCTATCCCAAGCAGGAGGAACCCGTTAAGAAGACCAATCCTTTCGTGGTAGTCCTTGCCGTTATCGGTGCCATCGCTGCGGTAGCTGCCATTGCTTACGGTGTTTACTATTACTTCTTTGCACCCGAGGATTCGGAGTATTTCGAGGACTTTGACGAAGATGAGGATGAGTTTGAGGATTCCGATCTCGAGGATGATTGAAGGAAAGGGTCGCAAGACTACATAGAATTAAAATGATTTAAAGGGATGCCTTAGGACATCCCTTTTTATGTATTAACGGATTTGAGGCATATTTGATGAAAAAAGGACAAGAATTAGAAGGCATAGTAACAGAGGTAAATTTCCCAAACAAAGGTATTGTGGAAACAGAAGAGGGAGCGGTCACGGTTAAAAACGTGATCCCCGGACAAAAAGTAAAAGTCAGGGTTTTAAAGCTTCGGAAGGGTAAGCCGGAGGCCATGCTCTTGGAGGTGCTTGATCAGGGACCTGATGCGATACCTGCCCAGTGCCCGCATTTTGGAGTATGCGGGGGCTGTACCTATCTTACCATGACATACGAGGATGAACTTAAGCTTAAAGAAAAGCAGGTCCGCAAACTTCTTTCTCAGACCATAGACTATGATTACCAGTGGGACGGGATACATCCAAGTCCCGTTTATGCAGGATATCGTAACAAGATGGAGTTTTCTTTTGGAGACGAATACAAAGACGGTCCCTTAAGTCTCGGACTTCACAAGCGGGGCAGCATGTTCGACGTTCTTTATACGAAGGACTGCTATATCTGTGATGAAGATTACAGGGCCATACTATCGGCAACGAGGGAGTATTTCCTTGAGTCGGGACTTAAGTTTTACCACCGCATGAATCATACAGGTTTCCTGAGACATCTTTTAGTGAGGAAGTCCGCAGCTACGGGCGAGATTTTGATCGCACTGGTTACAACCAGCGAAAGCAAACCCGATCTTAAACCCTATGTGGACAGGCTTCTTTCTCTTAATCTAAAAGGAAAGATCGCGGGCATTCTGCATACGGTCAATGATTCCGTGGCTGATGTTGTTAAGAGTGATGAAACTTTTGTCCTGTACGGACGGGATTATATAGAAGAGTCTCTGCTGGGGCTTAAATTCAAGATAGGAGAGTTTTCTTTTTTCCAGACCAATTCAAAGAGCGCTGAGGTGCTTTATTCAACATCGCGTGAATACATTAAGTCCTGCCTTGGTACCAAGAAGGCGGGCGTGGTCTATGACCTTTATTCCGGAACAGGT
>JAILHY010000196.1 GCA_024695575.1 Lachnospiraceae bacterium | reverse complement strand
GGTTTTTCGCCTTCGCCAAACCACCTGCGCAGGTATTCACACTCATTCAGCGTAAACGAATACGGATGCAGAAGTTCGGGTTTTCCTCCTCCGGGAGATCCATTATGTTTTTCCATGGATCGGTTAATTCATATAACATTTTCGTATCGATTCTCCCTGTATATCTATATCATCTGAAAATGCCTCATGGAGAGAGTTTGGACAAAAGCGCTACCGTCTCGACTGTTGTCCGCCTGAGCAACCGAATTATCATCACAAGGACCTTTTCTACTAATGCATTTACCAATCCGCCATCTATTACGCCACTAATCCGCCACATTGGCGTTTTAGCTTCTATACTTAGTTCTGTTTTTCAAGCATTTTCTTTATAGCCCTATCAAAATCGGATTCAATAGGCTGAGTCTTGTTAAATATCTCATACTCAGCATTTGCCTTATCCACGGCCTGCTTATGAGATACTCTTCCGTTATCCTTAAGTATCTTGTACTGGCGGAATTCAAGAAATGCATTTACGCTCTTTTCAAACTCTTCCATCGTGAATACATTCTCGCGCTCGATCAAATCCTCGATATAATCAAAATATCCTGTGACAGCTCGTTCCAACCTGCGGATCTGCTTCTCCTCAAGATAATTCTTTGCAACTGAAACATCTGATTTCAGTATCCTGCCATCCGGAGCATTCTTCCAGGTTGTAAGGCCCATATGCTCTTTCTCATGATCCGCCGATTCATACACTATCTCTGCAGCAGTATGATTTGTGATCGCATAATGGAACTTGTTCTGTATCGTTGCATAGAAATGATAAGCCACTTCGGAATCCTTTGTGTAATCAATACTACACTCGGCAAAAATATCCGTAATCTGCTGCCAGATACGCCGTTCGCTGGCTCGAATCGAACGAACACGCTCCAACAACTCGCGGAAGTAATCCTTTCCGAAGGCTGTTTTCCCTTGCTTCAGACGGTCGTCATCCAAAACAAAGCCTTTCGTCATATATTCTTTAAGAACGGTAGTCGCCCAGATGCGGAATTTTGTCGCTTTAATCGAATTCACACGATACCCAACAGAAATAATCGCATCCAGATTATAAAACATAGATTCTTTATCTTGTGTTTTTCCGGGAATTGCTCCATGTGGACTGGTTGTTGCAATTTTTGCAACAACCACTTTTTCATCAAGTTCTCTACTCTCAAAAATCTTCTTCAGGTGTCTGCTGATGCCGGATTTATCAACATCAAACAATTCTGCCATAGCCTTTTGAGTGATCCACAGACTATCATTCATTATGTATGCATCAACGGCGACATCCCCTTCATCTGAATGATAGAGAACCATTTCCATTTGCTTATCAAATTCCCTCATAGAAGGTTCTCCTCCTTTCTTTTCATCAGTTCCTCATACTTCAACTGATATGCGATCAACCTCGGTATATACTCCGGAGGAGTTCTCCTTCCTGCTTCCCAGTCCTCCAATGTTCGAACAGGGATACCCGTATGCTCCGAAAACTCCTTACGTGACATCCCGGTGCTTTCTCGTAGCTCTTTTATCTCTTTTGCTATATCCATTCAACCCTCCTCGCATTGCGTGCTCTTGAACATAGTATAGCATAACAGGTTCATCTTCGCAACGCGTGGCTTGATAGCAATAATTATAGATACCGAAATGCCTCTATAAGATTTGTTATGCATTGAACGCCTTTAGGGATATCTTTTCCAAAACGATTAAGCCATAACGCGCTGATTCCGACTTTTGTTGCGCCTTGTATATCACTGCTGACAGAGTCCCCGATATGGATCACTTCATCCGGCGACAGACCGATGGACTTCAGGGCCAGTTCGAATAATTCTTTCCTCGGTTTATAACTCCTTGCATCCTCGGAAGTAAACAATCCCGCCGGATGCAGATCATGATATGCGATTGCCTGCAAGATATCCGCTGTATCAATATTGGAAACTATAAAAACAGGCAACGGAGTCTTTTCAAAAAACTCTTTCGAATCTTCAAAGATCGGCGGTTTGATCCAATGTGCAAACATCATATTGCTCAGTTCCTTTGCATCTGCATCCGAGCCGAAATGCTCTAAAGTATGTACTAAGGATTTTTCCTCCAGATTCCTCTGCGTTTCAAACGTTTCACCAAAGGAATTCATAAACATAGTCTGAAAATCCTTCCACCAAAAAGCATCTACCTCAGAAGGATCTGCATCTCTTCCGGTCTTGTATATGATATCCGTAATCTTTTTGATCACTTCACCGTCCTCATGTACGATCGTTCCGTAAAAATCCACAAAAAAAGCTTTATTGCCCATTTATCTCATCCTTTATCCTGTAATAATCTTCCATCTTCACATTGAGTTTCACATAAGAATCTGCTTTTCGATTACTCATGCGCTTGAGAAGACAACAGGTCTCCACATGTACCGTATGAGGGAACATATCACAACAGCGAACTTTCTCGACCCTGTAACCTCCCTCGATAAAATCAACAAGATCGTGTGCAAGACTTGTAGGTTTGCATGATATATAAATGATCTTATCGACTCCGTATGAAATGATCCTTTTT
>JAILHY010000182.1 GCA_024695575.1 Lachnospiraceae bacterium | reverse complement strand
TCACCTTCCGAGCTTATGGCAAAAGAAAAGGGAATCTTTAAACACATGGCAGAACTCCAGAGCGAAAGCGCTGGATGGAGTATAGCCTGATATGTTATTTTGAACGTAGTGAAGAATCCCATAAGGGAAACAAAAAAGGAGGTATTACTTATGAAATTCAAAGGAATCGGTTTATTTGCACTTGGAACATTATTCGGACTTGAGGGGATCAAACTTCTTTCATCAAAGGATGCTAAGAAAGTATATGCTCACTGCACCGCAGGAGTATTAAGAGCCAAGGACTCAGTCTTGAATCAGGTTACGACCCTGCAGGAAAACTGCACGGACATCTACGAGGAAGCTAAGGCAATAAATGCAGATCGCGCAGATAAGGAAAAAGAAAACGAGATATCGGATGATGTGACGGAATAATAAGCAAAAGAAGGAATTGATTATGAAATTCGCGATCAAACACGAGATAAGGAACAGATTAAGAATTCATCTTCCAATGCATAACCTGACATTCAGGGAGGCAGACACTCTTGAGTATTATCTCAAGAGTTTCCCTGAGATCAGGGACGTAAAGGTCTATGAGAGAACAGCCGATGCAGTGTTCTTTTATGAATGCGATAGAGCGAAGGCTATTGGAATCCTGAAGGATTTTTCTTTTGACAAAGTTGATGTTCCGGATAAGGTTTTTGAGTATTCGGGAAGAGAACTGTCTGCGCAGTACTATGACAAGATTGTAACTACAGTGATCCTGCATTATGGAAAAAGGCTTATTTTGCCCATGGATATACGCAGGATTATTTGCGTGTTCAAAACTGCAAGATATGTTCTTCGCGGTCTGAAATCGTTAAAGAACAGGCAATTGCGCGTGGAACTATTAGATGCAATTGCTATATTGGCAGCAGTTCTTACTGGGGATTACAAGACGGCTTCTAACGTAATGTTCTTACTGAACATCGGTGATACTTTGGAGGAATGGACTCACAAGCGATCTGTTGATGATCTTGCAAGGCGGATGTCTCTTAATATCGATAAAGTATGGCTTGTTACGGATTCAGGAGAGATTCAGATCGATTCTTCTTCCGTTAAGTGCGGAGATCATGTTATTGTCCGCATGGGAAACATGATCCCCTTCGATGGTGAAGTAACGAGTGGCGAAGCTATGGTAAATCAGGCGTCTATGACCGGGGAATCTGCGGCAGTACGCAAGAGTATCGGTATGAGCGTATTTGCGGGTACAGTTATAGAAGAGGGCGAAATAACCATATGTGTAACTCAAACTGAGGGCAGCGGTCGGTTTGATAAGATCGTTAAGATGATAGAAGAATCAGAAAAACTCAAATCCTCCCTTGAAAGTCAGGCGGAGCGTCTTGCGGACCGGCTGG
Organism: Lachnospiraceae bacterium; assembly: GCA_024695575.1. Taxonomy (GTDB): domain Bacteria; phylum Bacillota; class Clostridia; order Lachnospirales; family Lachnospiraceae; genus UBA1258. The sequence continues at coordinate 9,607 of JAILHY010000182.1, read as the reverse complement.
TGCCCTATACTTTGGCGGCATCGGGCCTTACCTGGCTTATTAGCCGGAATGTGACCAAGGCCGTTTCCGTGCTTATGGTGGATTATTCCTGCGCGCTCAAGATGGCAATGCCGTTATCTGTTCTTTCTGCAATAAGAGAGGCAGCAGATTACGATATCACGGTAAAAGGTGGAAGATTCCTTGAAGCCGTGGCCGAAGCGGATACGATAGTGCTTGATAAAACAGGCACTATAACAAAGGCACAACCTACAGTGGTAAGAGTTGTTTCTTTTTGCAATGAATCCGAGGATGAATTGTTGAGACAGGCTGCCTGCCTGGAGGAGCATTTCCCTCATTCTGTAGCCAGAGCGGTTGTGGATGCTGCAGAATCAAAGGGGCTGCTTCACGATGAACTTCACACGACGGTTGAATATATCGTTGCTCACGGTATAGCCTCGGAGATCGAGAATGAGAGAGCGGTAATCGGCAGTTATCATTTCGTATTTGAGGACGAGGGCGTGATCATTCCTTCGGATAAGAAGGAGCAGTTTGATTCGCTGCCTGATGAGTATTCACATCTTTATTTTGCAAAGAACGGGCGACTTTCGGCAGTCATACTCATAGAGGATCCCATGAGGGAAGAAGTAAAGTATGTTGTGGAAAGGCTTCGTTCACAGGGCTTTGAACACATAGTCATGATGACCGGAGACAGTGAAAGAACGGCAAAGAAGATAGCCTCGGAGGCTGGTATCACGGAGTTTTACGCGGAGGTCCTTCCCGAGGATAAGGCTGGGTATATAGAAAGGGCCAAAGCTGAGGGACGTAAGGTGATCATGGTGGGCGATGGTATTAACGATTCGCCGGCACTTTCTGCATCGGATGCAGGAATCGCCATCAGTGAAGGGGCCGAAATCGCAAGGCAGATCGCGGATATCACAATCAGTTCGGCAGATCTTAACAGCCTTGTGACTTTGAGGGAGATCAGCACACTACTCATGAAGCGGATACGTTTCAATTACAGGACCATCGTAGGATTCAATACGGCACTTATTGCACTGGGGGTTGCCGGTATATTGCCTCCCGGGACTTCGGCTATGCTTCACAACGGCTCTACAGTCGCACTGGGGCTTAAGAGCATGACGGATCTCTTGCCTGCGGATTAAAACATTTATGTCATCCTAAGCAAGCGAAGCGCGTCGAAGGATCTTAAATAGTTTAAGGATTGAGAATTACATGAAAAGTTATAAGGGGTTAAAAAAAGATTATTGGCTGTTTTGGTTTGCTTCCTCTTTGGGGATGGGAGCAAGTAATATCCTTCAGTATGTTTTGGCACTTTATGTTATGGATCTGACAGGATCTGCGACGCTTTTTGCGTCAATGCTGTCTATTATCATTATACCGAGAATTCTGCTTACGCCTATTGCAGGAGTATTGGCGGATAGAGTAAAGAAAAGCAGGATGATGGCGCTTATCTTACTTGGCGAGGCTATTGTTCTTGGAATTTATTTCATTTTGGGTCAGGCACTAAACATTGGAATAGTTCTTATCTACATTCTTGTGGTGGTATTGGAGGCGGGCGAGATCTTTTACGGAGGATGTGAATCTGCAATCCTCCCGGAAATTGTTTCTGAAGAACGGCTAAAGGATGCGATATCGATCTCCAAAGTTGATGACGGCATAGTCATGGTTGCTTCTCCGCTCTTGGCAGCGCTGATCTATGACAATCTGAGTATCGGCTGGGCCTTCGGTGCAATAGGACTTTTAAACTTCATGGCGTTCTTGTTGCAGATACTTATAAGACCGAAATACGAAGTCAAGCATGAGCAGACAAGTCAGAAGTCATCGCTTTGGACTGATTTCAAAGAAGGGATCATCTGTATCAGACGAGATCGCTTCCTTCGTGGATTTATAAAGGTCATGCCTATTGTAAATGCCTTCTTCGGAGCAACCTTTTCTGTCAGTGTTGCGTTTCTTTTGCGCCAGACATACGGGGTCGAAACCTGGATATATAGCCTTTATTGCGCTGTTACCGCGGCGACAAGCATGGTTGTTCCGCTGTTTGCAGTTCCTCTTGTTAAGAGGTGTCGGACCGGCAGATTATTCTTTATCGCTACGCTAACCATAGCTGCGGGTATATTGTTGATCGGTGTATGGGCAATACTGGGAATTTATAAGTTCATTCCGGTGGCTGTATCGATAGTCCTGATCACGGCATGCGACTGTCTGACAATAGCAGCGGCAATACCTATGCAGATGACATCATCCATCATGCTTCAGACCGGCGTTGACAAGGCGGCACTAGGCAGAGTTTCTGCCACGATCCGCATGGTTGGTATTGCCTCAAGTGCAGTTGGTGAAATGTTCTTTGGTGTCCTTAATGACGCAACATGGGTTTGGCTTCCCATATTCGTTGGTGCTGCGGGTGTAGCTTTCGCTTCTATAATGTATCGATGCGTAATGATGGAAGATGAGTTACAGGGAGAACTTAAGCCTAAAGGGGTAAATAATGTCTGAAGAGATCGTTATTGAGAATTGTTCACCAACTCTTGCCGGATTAAAGACCGGAAATATGTTTTCTTTGGAGTTGGATAAAGAAATCAACGTTATAGAGGAAGTACGGGAATTAAATTCTAAACTCAGGAACAAAGGACTGAGAGTTGTTCCGTTAAAGAAAACTTCAGAATATGCCATTATTTACGTTTACCGTCCCGCTTATCTGAAGAACGATCTGAATCATCCCAAAGCAAGATGTATTTTGAAAGAAAGAGGCTATGATTTCAATACTCCGGAGGGATGTTTAGCACAACTGGTGAAACACATGAAAGAGGACGAGACGTTCCCGCATGAAGTAGGATTATTCCTTGGATATCCACCCTTTGACGTGGAATGTTTTATGAAGGATCCATGCGATGGAGTCAAGTGTTGCGGGTGCTGGAAAGCATATTCAAATCCGGATGAGGCAAAAGAAAAGTTTATAAAGTACAAAGAATGCACAGAAGTGTTCAGAAATATGAATAAGCAGGGGAAATCTCTGGAACAGCTCACAGTGATCATTGATGAAGAAATTGCGGGATAAAAGAAAGGTGTATAGTTCCATGTTGAAAAAACCTCTGTTTGTCAGGATTATGCTTATCTTACTGATCATAGCTGCGGACGTTTGTGGAGCAATCCCGTTTCTCTACAGATGGAAAGAAAATGGGACACTGATCCCATCTACGCAAGCATCGACCGATATTCCGGGTATACTACTTCAGAATCTTATGATATCTGTGGTCCCGATAGTATTATTTGCAGTCTTTCTTTTTGCACTAAAAAAAGATTTTGTCAGAGAAATGTATCTGCAAGTCAAGGGAAGATGGCAGTGGATTGGAGTTTGCGTACTGATCCTTTGCCTGGTTGGGATTCTTTTTTATCATCTCTTAACAAAAGAAGACAGGATCACATCTATATTCCTGCTTTTTTATTATGTGTTTTTTATCGCTTTTTCAGAGGAATTCGTATGCAGGGGTGCATGCACATATTTGTTAAAGAATGAGAAGACGATCATCAGATTCCTTATTCCCAACCTGTTGTTTGCAGCAATGCATATATTTAATTATTCCGGCTGGGAAGAGATGACCGGAGAGTTTGTTTTAAGATTCATCAGAACCGACATGGCGGTGATTATGTGCGTCGGATGCTTAAATCAGGCTTTAAAAGAGAAAACAGGCACGATCTGGATCCCGGTACTTCTGCATGCGGCATGGGATTATGCTCTGGCATACAAATAAAGTAAGAAAGGAATTGGGTAATGGGACTTTTTAAGAATTTTGTGAGTCAGACAAGAAAACCTGAAGGGTTTCTTGGGAAGATGATGGTGAATGGGATGAACGGCGGGCACGCCAAGATGGCTGACTGGGGCATGTCACATTTAACAACCATTGCGCCGGAAGAGATCGTTGAGCTTGGCTGTGGCGGAGGAAGAAACGCCGGGGAACTGTTAAAGAAATATCCGAGCGCAAAGCTTACCGCCATCGATTATTCGGAAGTTTCTGTGGGAAAAGCAAAAGAATATAACGCGGAAGCCATAAAGAGCGGGCGCTGCAAGGTGAAGCAGGGCGATGTTTCTGCACTTGCACTGCCGGAAGAAAAGTTTGATCTTGCAACAGCTTTTGAAACGATATATTTCTGGCCGGGACTCGAAAAATGCTTTGCTCAGGTAGCCAAAGTCCTTAAGCCCGGGGGAGTATTTATGATCGTCAATGAATCCGACGGAACCGATGAAACGAGCCTTAAATACGAAAAGATCATAGAAGGCATGAAATGCCATACCATCGAAGAGATAGAGACGGCTCTTAAGAATGCGGGTTTTTCGAAGGTTAAAGCGGATCATCATAAAAGCAAGCCTTGGATAGTGGTGATAGCGAAGAAATAAGAGGAAGGCGGGATGAACATGAAAGCAGATTACAAAAACTGGATGCCTAAGGGCATGGTACTTGGAACGGCGTGTGGTGCAGGTATTGCACTGGTCCTCTATATCGTATTTGGAATTGCACCTGTTTTACAGAAAGGAACTCTAAGAACTGTTCTTAGCATAGTATTTCTTGTACTTACGATCATGCTGGCATTGGTTACAATATGGATGTTCCTTATGTACAGAGCATTTTCCTACAACGGGAAGCGTCAGATGTCCAGGCAGATCATTGAGGGGATTGCTGCGTATGTAAAGATCCCTGACGGCGGGAAAGGACTTGACGTGGGATGTGGAAGCGGAGCGCTTACCATAGCCTGCGCAAAGAAAAAACCTAAGGCCACTATGCTGGGTATAGATCGATGGGGCAAGGAATATGCTTCTTTTTCCAAGAACCTATGCGAGAACAATTCCAAAGCAGAAGGTGTCAACAACACTTCATTTATGCAGGGAGATGCATGCAAACTGCCTTTTGAAAACGAGACATTTGACGCTGTGACCAGCAATTATGTATATCACAACATTCCGAGTAATGACAGACAGAGCATTCTTCTTGAAACTCTCAGGACACTTAAAAAGGGGGGAACATTTGCTATACACGACATCATGTCCAAGGGCAGATACGGAGACATGAAGGCTTTTGCAAAGAAACTTAAAGATATGGGGTATTCAGAAGTTAAGCTTATCGACACCACAAATGGAATGTTCATGACCAGATTTGAGGCTCTTTGGATGGAACTTTCGGGGTCGACTTTACTGGTTGGAAGGAAATAGAGCAAAGATCATGCATACGGATTACAGTAAACCCGATTGGGACAGAATTGCACATTTATTCAAATTGGGAATAATATCATCGCTTCTGGCACTTATAGGTGGCGATATGCTGTTAGGATGGGGAACTGCCGATCTTTCTCTGACAGGTATGGCCCAGTACTTTTCGAGATACAGTGCGGTATCGGATACAAGGATAGTCTGGGCAGCGACAATTGGAATGATAGGGATTGCGATCGAGACTATGTGCTTTTTTGGAGTGTATCGGGTAATTGCTGCAAAGTCTGATAAATATGCTCATGCTTACAGAGCTGGACTGATCGGAATGATGATATTCGGTCCTTTCTGCCACGTTATGTGCTGTGCAACAATATACTGTCACAACGCTGTGAAGCGGATAAATCCGGATATGGCGATAGATGAGGCTCTGCGGTTTGCAAAGCTGTTTCTTCTCCCTGTATCAATTATCTTCTTTGTGTTCTTTATTGTCATGAATGTAGTTCAGATAACGGCATTTGCAAAAGGTAAAACGCCCTATCCCAAGTGGTGCGCAGTATTTACCATGCTCGCGGGAATTATAGACATATTGATCATGAGAATGTCAGGCAATCATCCCTGGGCATATGCCATATCAACCGGCTGGCTCAGTGTTGGCAGTCTCATCACCTTCTCAGGACTCTTGCTGAATATGTCAAAGGCTAAGGAGGCTGATATATGAATTGGCCCAGAATGATAATGGATCATGTGCCCTATTGCCGGCCTTATTGTAGCGGGAATAGGAATGTTACTCGGATAAGATTTCAGTATAGATTGAGGAGGGTTAAATCGTGTTTTGGGATAGGGTTGCGGGCATTTATGATATTTTCGTAAATGTTATAAACGGTAAGACGCATAAAGAACTGAAAAGAGTAGTAGCAGATCAGATAAATGCAGGCGATGAGGTTCTGGAATGTGCATGCGGTACCGGGCTCCTAAGCGTTGTGATAGCTCCTCGGTGTAAGCATCTTATCGCGACGGATTTCTCCGCAAATATGCTGAAGAAGACAAAGAAAAATTGTGCGGGATACAGCAATGTGTCTTTTAAACAGGCGAACATCATGTCGCTGGAATATGCGGACGAAACATTTGATAAGGTGGTCGCAGCGAACGTGATCCACCTGTTGGATGAACCGGTAAAGGCGATTCGGGAACTCGACCGTGTCTGTAAGAACGGGGGAAGTATCATCATCCCTACTTACATGAATAAGGACAGTTCAGGAAAGACCAGCAGCTTTGCTAAGACGATCGGTAAAGCGGGTGCGGATTTCAAACGACAGTTTACACTCGACACATATCAGGATTTCTTCAGGAAACTCGGATATGTAGATGCCAGCTATAAAATGATCGAAGGCCGCGTACCGTGCGCTGTGGCAGTCATAAAGAAAGTTCGCCTCTGATCAACATATGCTTACGTTTTTTGTGAAAACGATAAAAAGGAAATGACTATATGAGATTTCTGACTCACGGAGACAAAGAAAAACCTTCATTACTGCTGATACATGGGATGGCCAATACATCGGATCTTTTTGATCCGTTACTTCCCTTTTTGGAAGATTATTATGTGATCGTCTGCGAACTGGACGGTCATTCTAAGATAGTGAAAAGTACATTTATCTCTGTCACGGATTCTGCCGCGAAGATTGAAGAATATGTAAAAGAAAGGCTTCAAGGCCGTCTGTACGGGCTCCTTGGCTTTTCACTCGGAGGAACGATAGCTACGGAACTTATCAGCAGAGGAAACATACAGGTTGAGCGTACTATATTGGATGCTGCATTTGTGATCAAGATGGGCATTATGACATATCCGTTTAAACTGCTTTTTCAGGGTTCCATCGGGTGTATAAAGAAAAACATTCACGTTCCGAAGATCCTGATTGAGAGCGTTATGGGTAAAGGCAACAGTGGTATCGTGGATACACTCTATAAAGGTGTGTCACTAAAATCAATAGGTAATGCCGCACTTTCCTGTTACACCTACGATATCAAGGAAGGCATCAGGAATTACCGGAACCAAATAGTGTTCTGGCATGGAGAAAATGAACCCTATCCGGTGAAGAGTGCCAAACTCCTAAAATATTATCTCCCACAGATGAAGAAACGGGTATTTAAAGGCATGGGGCACGGGCAGATGCTTCATGAACACACGGATATTTATGCGAAAAGGCTGATAGCATTCATGGAGGAAGAAGCATGCTTTTAACTATTTTTCTTGCGATCGTATTTTGCGTTGCGATCACACTTATGATGTTTGCGGCTGTTGCTTTTATTCAGGATAAGAAGTTCTTTTCTTCGGCACCGAAGGAAGCAAAAGAAGCTTTACTGCCGCGGGAAAAAGAATTGTTTTACGGGGCAAGGGTCATCGGCTGGACACTTATGGTGTTCAGTTTTCTCATGATCATCGGTGTCGGTGTTATCTCTATCTGGGATGGCTTTAGAAGCGGCTTTTCTTTTTGGCAGTTCTTTTTCAGATTTGTGTTTATTTTCACGGTCTATAAAGTTTACGACATGGTCTGCTTTGATTACTTTCTACTCATGAAATATAAGTTTTTCCAGTTTTATTTCCCTGAGGTGGAAAGCGTGTATTCCAACAGGAAGTACGGCTACAACATAAAGAGCCAACTATTGAAACTATTGGTGATCTTTCCTGCCGCATCAGCCCTTGCAGCATGGATTTGTTCGCTGTTATGACACCCGGTGAACTGATAAATTCAGTGAATATCAAAAAGGAAACAGAATAAAATGACTATACATGAATTCGGAAGAGAAAATGAGCAGATCATCGTGCTGGTGCATCCTTCAATTGTGATGTGGGATTATTTTGAGTATGTGATCCCGCTTCTGGAGGGGAAATATCATCTTATAATTCCGGCGATCCCGGGTTATGATCCGGATATTACGAGCGATTTCACCAGTGTCGAAGATATTTCAGCAGATCTGGAAGACTGGCTGATCGGGAATGATCTCAAAGATGTAGCGTGCATATACGGCTGTTCCATGGGAGGCAGCATTGTTACTAGGATTCTTGCTGATAACAGAGTGAATATCCGGAGTGCCGTCATCGACGGAGGAATAACACCATATCAGCTCCCATGGATCATCACAAGGTTAATAGCGATCAAGGATTTCCTGTTGATCTATACAGGTAAACTTGGGGGTGCAAAACTGCTTGAAAAAGCGTTCTCGACGGATGAACTCTCGGAAGAGGATGTGCAGTACGCGGCAAAGGTTTTAAAGATGATAAGCAGCAAGACCATCTGGCGAACCTTCGAATCCTGCAACAATTATTCAATGCCCGCAGATATACATATCGATTGCAGGCACATAGAATACTGGATCGCAGAAAAAGAAGTTAAAGATCGTAAGGGGGATGTGGCCTATATAAAGAAAGCTTTTCCCCACACTATATTCAGGAAAATTAAAGATGTCGGACATGGCGGACTGGCACCCTTTAATCCGGAATTGTTTGCGCGGGGTATAGAGCGGGCCTGCAAAGAAGGTAGATGATCGGATGGATAAAAAATTAGTTTTTGGAGGACCGATATAGTGTTGCACGATCATGTACAGATCAACGAACTGCCTTATTGCAAACCGGTAAAGGAATGGCTTGCTTATCGCCGGTTTACGCAATGCCCGAATGCAGAGTTTGCGAAGAAACATGATCTTCTGCATGTATTACCGTTAATGTGCAACAGTGATTTCTTTGGTATCGGGCAGATCCACGGCACGCTTATTCGTTGTGGTACCTGTGGAAACAGTGAAAAATGTGACTATTGCGTTGTAGGTAACAATAATCCTCTTGCAGATGAATATGAGATCGTGACTGATGAGAGTGGCTTTCTCGTGAGCAGAAAAAAGAAGGGATAGAAGATGCAGAGACTGATAAAAGCAACATGTGCAATAGCGGCAGAAGAGATAGGGGAAGAGCAGGGAAAAAGAATAGCAGTTGCGGCACAAAAACGCTACGAAGAATTGCTGGAAGAAAACAGGGATGACATTAAAGCTCTCAGAGCGCACACCTTTAAACGCATATATCCCAGCATTGCTGTCTACGAAGCACTTAAAGCGGAAGGCATCGAGGCTGATAGAGCCGTCTGGTATATCCGGGAGTATTTCCAAAGGTTTTCTGCAAAGACAGTACCGCATCTGCAGAGGATCATCAAATTGTTCGGACTGGCGCCAAAGATCCCGAAATTTTTCATAAAAATATCAATAAAGAGCTTTGGAACTGATGCAGGTTTCAAATATGAGTTCCCTGAGAGCGAGGGAAATGAAGCGAGGTTTAACATCGTCGGATGTCCCTATATGGAAACCTGCAGGAAATACGGATGCCCGGAGATCACTACGGCATTTTGTGACGGTGACGATGCG
>JAILHY010000160.1 GCA_024695575.1 Lachnospiraceae bacterium | reverse complement strand
CATAACCTCTCGCCATCCAAGGATTCCACATCCATCCATTGCGAGATCACGACCGAGTCCGGAAGCATCAATGTAATCATCACGGATAAAGCAGCGGGAACGGTATTGTTTGAAAAAGAAATATCCGGGAACGAAACCTTTGATGTACCGGCGACAGGTAAAGTTAAAGTAAAACTCACCACAGGAAATCACAGCGGAAGCTACTTGTTTAAGTATTGATGCAGGGTATAAATTTAATTGTAATTTAATCCGATATATTATATAGTAAAGGTGACAAGGAATGTCGTAGCATATTGTTTTGCACCCGTCAAAGGAGTGAGAACATGAAAATAGATAATAATACGGATTACAGCGCATTGTTTTCATCTCTTGGAAACAACAGCCAGAACAACTTTTCATTAAACGACTACGCCAGCATCAAGAACGGCAGCTACGGTAAGCTTATGAAGGCTTACTACGGAAAGAACGGAAGTGAGGCTAAGACAGCAGCTTCTTCTTCAAAGACCGACGAGACTACGGCTCAGAACATGAGCGCAGTGCAGAAGAGCGCCAATGAACTTAAGGACGCAAGCAAATCTCTCAGCAAGGCAGTTTCATCGGGAGATTCTGATACTGTTTACAAGGCTGCCAAGGACTTTGCCGACAAGTACAATTCACTTATGACAAGCGCCGGCAAGGTTGAAAGCAACAAGACCATCAAACGGACGGCTACCAACCTTATGAACGAGGTTGCTTCGAACTTAAGGCTTCTTAACAAAGCAGGCATTAAGATGAGCGAAGAAGGCAAGATGTCCGTTGACGAGAAGGCTGTCAAAGCTGAGGACAACACAGCTATCAAAGCACTGTTTGACGGAAAGAGCGGATCCTTCGGTGACCAGATCGAAAACAAGGCATCGAACATCGCAAACAGAGCTCAGTCGGCTGCCAAGACTCAGAGTACCTACACAGCCAAGGCCGCTTACAACAACCGGAACGTTGATATCGGCAGCTTCTACGACAGTTTCAACTGATCACTTATTGCATTCAAGGCCCCGGCTTCTGCCGGGGTTTCTTTTTCCTTGACAAAATCCGCCACAGACTTTAAAATAACCTTTGCATGCAGGGATGGCGGAATTGGCAGACGCGCTAGATTCAGGTTCTAGTGAGCATTACGCTCATGAGGGTTCAAGTCCCTTTTCCTGCACTTATGGGTCCGAGGTTTCGGGCCCTTTTTATTTACAAATCATAACTTTCGTAAATTCTTTATTAAATCTTGTTTTATCGCCTTGCAAACTCCGGCGGTCCACGCTTATTATTATCCCAAGTTGCAGTTTATAAGGGGAAAAGAATGAAAAACAAAAAGAAAAAGATCGTTAAAACACTCACGATCCTCGGAGTCATAGCAGCACTTGTCATCGGTGCGGTCCTTTGGATCAGACATACGGGCAATGAGCTTAAGAAAGCACTGGAGACGGCAACACAGGAAAGCGCAGTGATACAAAGGCGTGACCTTGTGAGCGTTGTTGCGGCTACGGGAAAGATCGAAAGCTTGGAGTCTGCGGAGCTTACTCCTGCGGTTTCGGGCGTAAAGATAAATAAGATCTATGCCTCCGTAGGCGACTACGTGCACAAAGGAGATGTGATCGCGGAACTTGACGATTCAACCATTAAAGATAATCTTGAGATCGCAAACAATAACCTTTCCAATGCACAGAAGTCAGCAAACCTTAACATCAACTCCGCAAACAGACGGGTGAGTGAGGCTGAGGCAAACCGGGATGCTTCCAGGCTTGATATGGACAAGCGCATAAGCGAGGCAGAGGAGAACCTTGCAAAGTACAAAGATCTTCGCGATCAGGCCGAAAACCTTTATAACAAGGCTGTGGAAAGCAGGAAAGAGATCGAGCAGAATTACGGACCTGTGGCAGGTGCCTATTCAAATCTTGAAACCGTTCGAAACCAGATCGAAAGTCTTAAGCTTCAGATTGATTCAGCCGGTGAAGACGGCGATTATATCAAGCAGGCGGAACTTACCGCGGCCTTAAGGATACTTGAAGCATCCGTTCCTTCGCTTGAAAGGGCAAGGGACGATGCCGAGGCCAAGTACGGGCTTCTTTTGACATTGTCCAACGCTCTGACTGCGGCACAGAATGCGGAGAACGCTCAGCTTGCAAATTACAATTCTTATATAACTCAGGTCGAGAGCCTTGAATCAAGCCTTGAATCCTTAAAGAAGAGCAGTGAGGATACGGAACGAGCCAATGAGTCAACCATAGCCTCCAGTAAGGATTCTCTGCAGTCTGCTAAGCTTTCCGCCAATTCGGGAGTGGAGCAGACCAAGCTTCAGATTTCAACATACGAAGAGCAGATCGAAGCCTGCGTAGTCAAGGCTCCTTTTGACGGCGTTGTAACCCTTTTGCCCGTAAAAGAAGGCGACACCTATGCGGGACGTTCCATTGCGACCATCGAGGATATAAGCAGATTTGTGGTGAACACCGAGATAGACGAATACGACATAGGAAAGATCAAACTGGGTCAGAAGGTTGCCATCAAAACAAACGGAACGGGAGATGAGATACTGGATGGAACGGTCACAAAGATCGCTCCCAGGGCAACAAACTCCATGAGCGGTACCGTTACCTACACTGTGCAGGTTTCCGTTGATACAAAGAATGACGCCCTTCGCCTTGACATGACCGCCAAGCTTTCCATTATTCTTGAAGATGCCGACAATGTTTTAAGCGTTCCCTATGATTCGGTCTACACGGATGAAGATGACGGAAGGTCATACGTTGAAGTCATTGACGGTGTAACAGACGATAAATGGGATACTCACAGGGTCTACATCGAAAAAGGAATTGCTACTGACTACTATGTGGAAGTACGAAGCACCGAATTGTCCGAAGGAATGGAAATAACCGTGAGTAGGGAAGCTTCGGATGTGTTCGATCTTTCAAGCTTCTTCAGGAACAGGGGCGCCACGAGCGGTATGTGATGGAATCAGGAAAAAGAAAGATAATCGATCTTAAAGGGATCGTCAAAAAATATTATATCGGTACTCCCAACGAGCTTGCGGCTCTTGACGGGGTGGACATGGACGTATATGAAGGCGAATTCATAGCCGTTGTGGGCCAGTCAGGGTCAGGTAAGTCTACTCTTATGAATATCATAGGGTCCTTAGACAGACCCACGGAAGGCACCTACTATCTTGACGGGATAGATGTTACTTCCGCAGGGGACGACGAGCTTTCAGGCATTCGTAACAGAAAGGTCGGCTTTGTATTTCAGACCTACAACCTTATCCCCAAGACCAATGCCCTTACCAATGTGGAAATGCCCATGCTTTATGCAGGGGTAAGAGGCAGAGCACGAGTTGACAGGGCAAGGGAACTCCTTACCATGGTGGGAATGGAAGAGCGTATGAAGCATCTTCCCGAGGAACTTTCCGGAGGTCAGAAACAGCGCGTGGCCATTGCAAGAGCCATGGCTAATGATCCCGCCATTATCCTTGCGGACGAACCCACGGGAGCCCTCGATTCGGCAACGGGCCGTATGGTCATGGATATTTTCCATAAACTCCACAAGGAACAGGGTAAGACCATCGTTCTTATCACCCATTCCCCGGAACTTGCCTCGGAGACCGAGCGGATCATAACCATTAAAGACGGAAAAATAATAGGTGAGTCATGATTTTGTTTCTTGAAAACGTGAGGCTTGCCCTCCATGCCCTAAGGGCCAATAAAATGAGATCCCTCTTGACCATGCTTGGGATCATTATAGGTATTTCCTCGGTAATCGCCATCATGACCGTGGGTAATTCTCTGACCGCCTCCATGAACGATTCCATGATGTCCATGGGCGCCAACAACATAACTGTCTATCTTCAGCAGCGGGAAAAGAAAAACGAGATCACAGAAGAAGGCCTTGTTTTTAAGGAATCCGGTACCGGTACCGCCATGGCGGGAGATGAAGATCTTTTTACCGGGCAGATGATAGAAAACCTGTGCGAAACCTACCCTTCCGAGATTTACGCAATATCCGTTACGGAAACTGCGGGAAGCGGACAGATAACCGACGAAAGAAAGTACGCTAACGTTAACATTTCCGGTGTCAGCGTTGGAGCCTTTGTTTCAGACAACATCACCATGCTTCACGGAAGGTTCTTTTCCGAAAAAGAAATGGATGAAGGCCTGATGCTCGGTATTATTTCCGACAGGGCGGCCGAGAACATATTCGGTGACAACATAGAGGATGCTCTGGGAAGTATAATAAACGTGGAGACCGGCAAGGGCTTTATGAACCTGACGGTTATCGGTATCTACAAATATGAGCAGAATTCCTTTTCTTTTAACATGGGAGCGAGAAAGGACGTTACCACCAATCTCTACATCCCTTTAAGAACGGCAAAGAAGCTTAACCATACAACAGGATACCAGAGCTTTACCATCGTTACTCAAGACGGAGTGAATCCCGATGAATTTGCGGCAACGGTGAAGACTTTCTTTAAGACTTACTACAGAAATAACAGGAATTTTGAGCCTGCGGCCTTCAGCCTTACTTCCATCGTTTCCACCATGAGCGATATGATGGACAAGATCACGACAGCCATTGCGGTGGTTGCGGGTATCGCCTTACTGGTAGGCGGTATCGGGGTTATGAACATAATGCTTGTATCCATAACCGAGAGAACCAGAGAGATAGGTACAAGAAAGGCCCTTGGAGCACCGAACAGCTCCATAAGGCTTCAATTCATAGTTGAGGCTGTGGTCATATGCCTCATTGGCGGAATGATCGGTATAGCCATCGGCATAGCGGGAGGAATGTGGGCCGCAGACCTTCTCAATACCCCCGCAAAGCCGTCGGTTTTCAGCATTGTGCTTTCGCTTTCTTTTTCAATGATTATAGGAGTGTTCTTTGGGTATTATCCGGCCAACAAGGCGGCCAAGATGGATCCTATCGAAGCTCTTCGTTACGAATAGTTACCTCCCGGTCAACGGCGCTATTGACTAGACAGTCGGCGCCGTTGTATAATTTCTATGCGCTTTAGAGGTTTAAAGCGTTTAAGCAATAAAGTAAAACTCATAGATTTGGGGGACATGAAATGGCAGTAAAAATCATTCTTTTGATCCTGTTTTTCGGAGTGATGATCGGCGTGGGCCTATACACCCGCAAGACAGCAACCAACGTGGCAGGATTCGTACTCGGCGGACGTAACGTAGGACCCTGGCTTACAGCCTTTGCTTACGGTACATCTTACTTTTCCGCAGTAGTATTTGTAGGTTATGCGGGACAGTTTGGTTTCAAATACGGCCTTTCCGCTACGTGGATCGGTCTTGGTAACGCAATAATCGGATCACTCCTTGCGTGGGTGGTACTCGGCAGACGTACCCGTGTTATGACCAAGCATCTTGATTCCGCTACAATGCCCGATTTCTTCGGCAAGCGCTATCATTCCAAGGCCATCAAGATCGTATCGGCAATAATCGCCTTTGTATTCCTTATCCCTTACACGGCTTCGGTTTACAACGGACTTTCAAGACTTTTCGGAATGGCATTTGACATTCCTTACAGCGTTTGTGTTATCGCAATGGCAGTTCTTACCGCAGTTTACGTTATCCTCGGCGGCTACATGGCTACTGCGGTTAACGATTTCATTCAGGGTATCATAATGCTCATCGGTATCTGCGCGGTCATCATTTCGGTACTTAACGGAAACGGCGGATTCATGCAGGCTTATATCAAGCTTTCGTCCCTGCCGAGCGATATTCCCGTAACGCAGGGCCTTAACGGAGCATTTACTTCTTTCTTCGGACCCGATCCCCTTAACCTGCTGGGAGTTGTTATCCTTACTTCCCTCGGAACATGGGGTCTTCCTCAGATGGTTCAGAAGTTCTACGCCATCAAGGACGAAAAGGCTATCAGGACCGGTACAATCATTTCCACTTTCTTTGCCATCGTGGTAGCCGGCGGCTCCTATTTCCTTGGCGGATTTGCGCGCCTCGTTGATGCTTCGGAAGTAACCGTTAACGGAAAGATCGTATACGATGCCATCATTCCCAACATGCTTTCAAAGCTTCCCGATATCCTTATCGGTGTTGTGGTGGTGCTGGTTCTTTCCGCATCGATGTCCACGCTTTCAAGCCTTGTGCTTACATCAAGCTCGACCCTTACACTTGACCTTATCAAGGGCAATTTCATCAAGGAAATGTCGGAAAAGAAACAGGTCTTCATCATGCGTATATTCATCGTGGTATTCATCGTGATCTCAGTAGTGATCGCAATGGATCCTCCTACATTCATAGCTCAGCTCATGGGTATTTCATGGGGTGCTCTTGCAGGCGCATTCCTTGCTCCTTTGTTCTACGGCCTTTACTGGAAGGGTGTTACACGCCTTGGCGTATGGGCAGGCTTTATCTGGGGCGTTGGTATCACCGTAGCTAACATGGTGGGCGGCTGGATGTCTCCAATCAACGCAGGTGCAATCTCCATGGTGGGCGGCCTTGTGGTGGTTCCGCTTGTTTCCTTTATCACACCCAAGCTTGATCAGGGTGAGATCGACTTCTCCTTCCGCTGCTACGACAAAAAGAAGGTAGTCGAGGAAAAGATCGCCCTTCCAGATGATGTGGTGCAGGAATAGTCAATTAAAAATAAAAAAATAAGAAATTATTAAAAACTCAAAGTACAAAGAATAGTATAATATACTAAACGAGCACACTATATAGGGGTCACGTTTATGTATAAAAGAGAGAAGCAAAGTTGGCTTAAGCATCTCGACTTTACTATTTTCGATATTCTTTGTGTACAGCTTGCCTACATACTCGCTTACAGAGTACGTCTGGGAAGCTTCAATCCCTATGCGGTTGAAATGTATGAGCGACTTGCGATAGTAATGGTCCTTCTGCAGATATGCGTTATCTTCTTTACGGAGCCCTACAAGGATATCCTCCGCAGAGACAAGGTCCAGGAACTTAAGAAGACTATCGTAAGTTGCTCTCTTTATGCGGCAAGCGTTATTCTTTACATGTATGTCAACAAGTTGGCCGAGACCTACTCCCGTATGGTAATAGGTCTTATGTGGGTCATCTCCATTCCCATCTGTTACGCTGCAAGGCTAATCTGGAAAAATTACGTCCGTAAATCCGTGGTTGCCAAGAAACAGCGATCCATCATGATTCTTCTTACCAACAATGACAAGGTTGAAAGCTGTATCCGTGATTTCGAAAAGGACAGATACCGCCATTATGTGGTCAAGGGCATCGTTGTAATGGATGAGGATCGCGAAGGAGATGTGATCAGGGATGTTCCCGTCGTTGCCAATGTCTCCAATTTCATGGATTATATACGCACCAACGTGGTTGATGAGGTGTTCATCAATCTTGATTCCGTCTCAGCCAGCGAATCTCTGTCCGAGGAACTCCTTGAAATGGGCGTTATCGTTCACTTTAAGCTGATGCACGAATCCAATCTCGTTCCCACCAAGGTGATCGAGAAATACGGCGATTACATGGTACTTACTTCGAGCATGAACGTGGCTACCTCAAGTCAGGTTGTCATCAAGCGCCTTGCGGATATACTCGGATCCATTGTGGGTCTTATTATAACCGCCATTGCTTTTGTTATTTTTGCACCCATTATCAAATATCAGTCTCCGGGACCCGTTTTCTTCAGACAGCGTCGTGTGGGCAAGAACGGAAGGCGTTTCTGGCTTTACAAGTTCCGTTCCATGTACATGGATGCCGAGGAACGTAAGAAGGAACTCATGGAAAACAACGAGATGAGCGGCAACATGTTCAAAATGGAGAACGATCCAAGAATCACTCCCATCGGCAGATTTATCCGCAAATACTCCATAGACGAGCTGCCTCAGTTCTGGAACGTATTAAAGGGCGAAATGAGTATGGTCGGAACCCGTCCTCCCACAGAGGAAGAGTTCAAGATGTACGAAGCTCACCACAGAGCGCGCCTTGGTATCAAACCGGGACTTACCGGCATGTGGCAGGTGAGCGGCCGCAGCAATATCAAGGACTTCGAGGAAGTTGTTGCACTTGACACCCAGTATATTTCAAACTGGAATCTGGGAATGGATATAGGAATCCTTTTTAAGACCGTTCTAGTAGTGCTTAAGGGAAGCGGGGCAGCTTAATACATGAGCAAAAAGAAAATACTTATCTACGCCCACTACTATGCTCCTGACGTGGCTTCCACAGGCCAGCTGTTAAAGGATCTGGCAGAGGGTATCCTAAGTGAATTTGACGTAACTGTTATCTGTACGGTGCCAAGCTATACCGGCACCGTTTCCGATGCTTACAGGGATAAAAAGTTCTATATCGAGGACATGAACGGAGTCAAGGTGATCCGTGTGCCCGTCCCCGAGTTTACCAAATCATCCAAGAAATCCCGAATAAAGAATCTGGCGGTCTATTATTTAAACGCAAGGAAAGCGGCGAAGCTGTCAGGCGTCGTTGACTGCGTATTTACCATATCCCAGCCCCCCATTATGGGCGGAATGCTTGGAATCTATGCCCGTAACAGGTTAAGGAACGCTGAAGGCAGGCGCCCTAAGCTTATATACTGTATTCAGGACTTTAACCCCGAGCAGACAGCGGCTACAGGATATTTTAAGCTTAAGCCTCTTTTATCCGTGGCGTCCTTCCTTGACAAGAGAACCTGCCGGAAATCGGATCTTGTCATTACCGTGGGCCGTGACCTCGTTGATACCTTAAGGAACCGCTTTAAGGGCGGTAAGGTACCGAATTACACCATGATCAACAACTGGATAGATGAAAAAGAAATCTATCCTCTTTCTTTTTCCGAGGCAGGGGTTGAAGCCTTCAGGAAAGAGTGGGGGCTTGAGGGCAAGTTCGTGATCATGTACAGCGGAAACATAGGGCTTTACTACGACCTCGAGGGCCTGATTTCCGTAATGGCCGGGTTCAAGGGAGCACGTACACCTGACGGAAGAGAAGTGGTGTTTGCTTTCGTGGGTGCTGGAAGCGTCCTTGACAAGCTCCTTAAGTACAAAGAAGAAAACGACTGTGACAATATGATCTTTATCCCTTATCAGGATAAGGATAAGCTTATATATTCACTGAACGCAGCCGACGTTCACTGGTGCGTTAACGCAAAGGGCATCAAGGGCGTAAGCTGTCCCAGCAAGTTCTACGGTATAATCGGAGTTGGAAAGCCCGTAATGGGTGTTCTTGAAAAGGGGTCCGAGATCTGTATGCTTATGGAGGAAACGGGTTGCGGACTCATAGCCGAACCGGGAGATTACGACAAGGTTTCACGAAACCTCGACTGGTTCATTAAGAATGCGGGCACACAGGAATTAGCGGAAATGGGCCGAAAGGGCCACGATTACCTTGTAGTGAACCTCACTAAGGACATAAGCATCGCCAAATACACAGAAAGCATAAAGGCATTGGGATTGTAGAGTGGAAGTAAGAGCATCCGTAGCCATGGCTGCCTATAACGGCGCCAGATACATAAAAGAACAGATAGACAGCATTCTTCCTTCTTTGGGCGAGAATGATGAGATCGTTGTTTCTATGGATCCGTCAAGTGACGAAACGGAAAGCATCGTTTCCGAATATGCGGGAAAGGATTCACGTATCCGTAAGGTGGTAAACGAAGGAAAGCACGGGGTAGTCTCCAATTTCTGCAATGCCATCGCTAACTGCAGGGGAAGATACATTTTCCTCTGCGATCAGGATGATATCTGGGCCGAGGATAAGATCTTGAAGGTCATCGACCGCTTTGAAAAGGAGGGCGCATGGCTTGTCATTCACGACGGGGCAATAGGCGATGCCGAAGGTAAGGATACGGGCATGACTTTGTTTGAGCTTACCCATATTTCCACGGATCCCTGGCGCAATTTCTACAAGGGAACCTACTGGGGCTGCTGCATGGCATTTTCTGCTAAGCTTGTCCCTGCCATTCTTCCCATTAACCCTAAGCTCAGGCACGATCTCTTCATCGGGATACTCACAGGTTTCCTTAAAAAGAAGATCGTACTCATAAACGAGAAGCTCATTATCCACAGAATTCACGGCGACAACCTTACTGAGGCAGGGAGGCGGTCCATGCCTCTTGTCATTGCGGACAGGATAAGGCTTCTTTTTACTCTGATCACAAGGATTATCAAGTACGGAAAACGGGTTTAGCCTTTGATGATATATGCGGGAATAGTTTTCTATAACAAAAGAATACGCGATTCTAAGCTCATCCCAATGCTCACTGCAGAGGGCTTTGTGCCTGTAGTCTACGATAATTCGGACAGGGAAGAATTTACGGAAGATAACCGTAACTTTTGCGGAGATAATGGGTATCTTTACCTTGGAAACGGGGCAAACAGAGGGGTTTCTTTTGCATACACGGAAATAGTAAATGCGATCAAGAGTAAGGGGCAGAAGGAAAACTCATGGGTCGCCATGTTTGACGATGATTCGGAGGTTACGAAGGGGTATTTTGAAAACGCCCGTAACATCGCGTCCAATGAAGAGAACGCAGGGATCTGTCTGCCTATAGTAAAGCTTAAGGACGGAAGGATAGTATCGCCCTCAAGGATCACACGCCTTAAGGATTTTAAGCTCTTTGAGTCAAAAGAAGAAGCTCTTTCCTACGTAGGAAATGGCATTACGGGAATCAATTCGGGGATGCTTATAAACCTTTCGATCTTTGACAGGATCGCCTATGATACAAGGCTTTTCATTGACAATATCGACCACGCCTTTATTGATAAAGTAAAGAAGGCGGGAATCGGGATAAGGGTGTTTGACGGTGAGATAATCCACAGTCTTACTGAATTTGAACTTCCGGGCATGGAGAGCGTGAAAGTCAGGTTTAAGCATTTTCTTTCAGACTGCAGGTACTACTATCCGCGGGGAGTGAGGTTTTATCACATAGCGAGAAGGACCCTTAAATATACGCTAAAGTACAGGACCTTTGCTTTTATAAGGATGGCTTTATCAAAGACCTTAGAGGTTTAAACTCTATGGTCTTTTTTGATGAAAAGTGGTAAAATGGTTGATAGTTTACGGAGAATGGTGCCATGAAGAATAAAAACCCGGAAGGTCAGCTTGACTTTCTGAGCCTTTTGACAGAACATAAAGAGACGCCCGAGCTTTCTTTTTTTAAAGAGTGCGGGGAATGCTGGTGTCGCGACTGCAGGCACAATTCCAAGGGCGAGGCGGTTCCGAGAGATCTGTGCGGCAAGGAAATGCCCTGTCCCGCATGTGAGGGATGCATTTCGGAGAATCGCGCCACCGTATGTGTAATAGGAGCAGCCAAAGAAGGCTGTATGACAAGAGCTTTAGAGGAGGGGATCGCGCCTTAATGGTGCGATGGAACATATGCAGATAGTAATAGTCGGTTGCGGCAATGTGGGCGGCAATATAGCAAGACAGTTAAGCAAAGAGGGACACAACCTCACAATAGTTGATATAAATGAGCGCAATGTCCGTGAACTTTCGGATGAGATCGATGTCATGGGCATAGTGGGAAGCGGTTCCCGGTTATCGGTGCTTAAGCAGGCAGGGATTGGCAGTGCCGATCTTCTTATTGCGGCTACCGATTCGGACGAGAGGAACCTTTTGTGCTGCCTTATCGCCAAGAAGGCGGGCACGGGTAACACCATCGCAAGAGTCAGGGATCCACAGTATTTTGACGAGATTGAGCTTATTAAGGATGACCTTGGCCTTTCTTTGTACGTTAATCCCGAACTTTACGCTGCGGAGGAGATCGCACGGCTTTTGAGATTCCCTACCGCAATGGAAATAGATTCTTTTGCCAACGGTCGCGTGGATCTTATGAAATTTGATGTGACCGAAGCCAGCGCACTTTGCGGTATGGCCCTTAAGGA
>JAILHY010000142.1 GCA_024695575.1 Lachnospiraceae bacterium | reverse complement strand
AACGACGTCACAATGATAAGAAACCTGACGTCAGATTGACGCTTTGGCCCTATTTTAAGGACTGTAAACACACTGTGGATGTCGTCAAAGGCATTGATATTACTGGCTTTAAGTCCCCTCGCCACAAATGTTGGTGGTGCTTGTAGGATTAGTGGTAATTTTCAAAAAAGAAGCCACCAAAATAATCAACAGCCTTTTTGAAAAGATCACGGCTCAGACCGACAAGATTTGAAAAAAGGATTCGTAACCGTATATTTTACGATAGTGCTGACGGTGTGCATGTCACTTTTTCTCGGGTTGATCTACTCTGTCAGGGAAAATTCTCTTCGAATGAGAAGCAAGGAAGCCGTCGATATTTCGATGACTTCCGCTTTCGGAGAGTACGTGAACGTGCTATGGGATGATTACGGGCTCATATTTGTTGATGCAGGATACAAATCAAGGATCAATTCCATGATTCTGGCCGAAGAGCGGTACAGGGATTGCATGAACGCCAATTTTGACGAAAGATCGCCGGTACCGATGCTTGGAAAAGATCTTCTGAAGCTAAAGTGTACAGCAGCGGAAACCATGAACGTTCGCTTTGCAACGGATGATAAAGGACTGGCCATCAGGCACCAGGCGGCGGATTACATGCATTATCACTGCAATGAAGCCTATGTTCTGGAATTATACAATGCTCTTGCAGATGTAAATGATTATGAGTTTAATGCTACGGGACTTGACACACATGTCACCTCTGCTATGTCGGAATTACGATGGACTTCGGGAAGTTACGAGGTATCCAGATGGACAGACTGGCAGTACGGAGCGGTAATAAGTGATAAGCCCGTTTCACCTTTTACAGTGCTTTCTTTGGTGATGCCAATAGGCACCGTCTCAACAAAGGAAATAACCCTGGATTCCTGCGTCAGTCACAGGAAACTTAACAAAGGAAACTATACTGCGGGCGCCGAACTGAATGCTGTGGACAAGATACTCTTTAAGGAGTACCTCATAGAAAAGAATGCAGACTATGTGCATCAAAGAGAGGAAACAGCACTTTCCTACGAAGCAGAGTATCTGATCTGCGGGCATGGCAGTGATGCAAAGAATCTTGCTGGTATTGTACACAGGATCCTTTTATTGAGAGAGGTGGCGAACTTCGAACGAATATACAACGATCCGGGGAAGATGAGCATTATACGAACCATCACGAATGTTATCGCCTGGGTGCTGATGGAGCCTGAAATTGCAGAACCTCTTGCAACCATGATAGCCGCGTGCTGGGCTTATATAGAGAGCATTAAGGATGTGAAGGTACTGATGGCGGGAGGCAGAGTACCCTTTCTTAAGTCAGACGGAGAGTTCTATACGGATGTGTATGGCAGCAGTGCCGGGCATGCAGAGGATAAAGGATTGAGTTACGAAGACTATCTTCGGGCTTTTATCATGCTGACCGATAACGAAAAACTGGCAGTGAGATTTTTGGATCTTTTGGAAACAAGTGTGATAAACAAGGATCACAATCCGAACTTCAGACTTGATTTCTGCTTTGATGCCTGGGCGGTCCGGGCCTACATTACCAGTGGCTATGGTTACGATTATGTGGCGGAAAGAAACAGGGATTTATGGGAATAAAGCAAAAAGCAAGTGCAACCGTTGAAGCTCTTTTGATAATGCCTGTCATTCTGACTTTTATACTAAGTATCGCGTGGCTTGCAGATATAATCGGGATCCATTCCGAAATAGGCGGTGTCGTAAACAATGTCGGAAACAGTCTGGTTGCTTATTCTTACGCATATAATACCCTTTCGGAAGAATCGTTAAAGAATAAAAGTTTTGAATCAGCAGTGTACTTTGGGATTTCGGAAGGTTACTTAAGGCATGAGATAGCAAAGACAAGATCAAACTCCGAGATTTCCGCTCTCGCATGCTCACTTGGCAGCATAACCGATGAGGAAATCACACTTTCCGTAAGCTACAAGGTTGAGCCCCCCATTAAGGTCCCGGGATTCAGAGGGTTCTATTTAAAGAACACTTTTTATTCAAAGGCGTATACGGGATGCCACGAAGAGGTTTGTGACGATGAACTTGTCTATATCACACGGACTGGAGAGGTGTATCACACAGCCACAGATTGCAGGGCATTAAAGGTCACAGTTAAAAATGTTTCCTCAGGGCAGATCTCATCCCAAAGAAACAAAAGCGGGGGTAAGTATTATCCATGCGAAAAATGCGCAAAGGCGGGATCTGCTGCCACAGTTTTTATAACGCCGTACGGTAACAGATACCATTACGACAGGGACTGTTATGAAATCAATTCTATATGGTTTGAGGTCCCTCATTCCAAAGTGAAAGAGAGAAGAAAATGCAAGTTTTGTCCATGAACATATCGGGAATACCTTTATGGAAACTCATGATGGCAGCAGGGTTTCTTTTGCCTGCGGTGATCACGGATATAAGAGAAAAGAAGATCATACTGATACCATGCTTATGCGGGATACTGACTGGATTAGTGTCGGGAGCCCTGAGTGATGGAGGGTTCTTATCAGCCTGTCTGGGTCTGATCCCAGGGGCATTACTGATCGTTCTGTCAGTTGTTTTAAAAGGAACGATTGGAACCGGAGACGGCATTATTCTTGCGATGATAGGAAGTTTTGTCGGATTTACAAGAGCCGTGGCGGTTTTGTTTATGGCGCTGGCAGTGTCAATGACGGTAGCGCTTATTCTTCTTGCAATCAAGAAAGTGAGCGGGAAAACAGAGTTTCCATTTGTGCCTTTTCTGTGCATAGGCTATATGATCATGGCATTCATTTAGGGAGATGAAATTGAACAAGCTCAAATTATCGGGAAAGTTCACCATCGAGGCTGCCATTCTGGTTCCCTTTCTAATGATTGTTACCATAACGGCGATCTCATATGTGATATATGCCTGCGACAGAGCCCTGCTTATACAGGACGTCAATGCTGTGATCGCGGACATTCGCGGCGGCAGTAACGAAACAGATCTTGATAAGCATCCATATCTTCTGATGGAAGGGCTTGACCTTCATGTTAAAAAAGAAAACATGACCCTTTACGTAGAGGCGTCCGGAAAATGGTTTTCTCCATTATGGCCGGGATTGTCTTCGGTGCTTACGAGAGAGAGAAAGTGTATCCTCACAACGCCCACGAGAGTAATGCGTATAAGTATGGATATAGCTGAAAAGAAAAAGAAAGCGGAGGAAAAGAATGTTTCAGATTGAAACAGAAAATGAACTTAATAAAACATATTTGAAGATATCGGGTGATGTAGGAGATAAAACCGACGATTTCAGATTCAGGATGCTTTTGTCAAACTGTATAGACGGAATAATCCCCATGCAGTTTCGTTCGATAAACGGCGAGCAGGAGCTCTACTTTGAGATCACGGAAAAAGAACCCATCTCAAAAAGCTTTGATTCAAGAATAGTCGGAAGGGATGAGATAAGAGAACTCTTTGGGGAGATCATGAAAGTAGTCGTATCCATCGAGCGTTTCCTTATCGACGAAGGAAGTCTCATACTTAGCCCCGAATACATCTACAGAAACCTTCGAACGGGGCGATTTGAATTTATCTGTATACCCGATACGGGGGAGGAAAGGCGTGGCAACGAAACCCTGGTGGAACTGATGAGCTTTCTGACAGGGAAAGCGGATGCTGCGGATGAGAAACTGACAGAGGCTCTTTACGGTCTGTACGATATGGCGGTCCTCAGTAACGTTAGCCTTGCCACAATGTACGAAGTCTTAATGAGTGAACTCAGAGAGATAAAGCCGGTGGAGGAAACCAAGCCGGAGATCATTACAATAAAGGAGGATACGGATATGGATAAAAAGAAAAAGAAGTTCTACATTCCTTCATGGAAAGAACTCGGCGCAGTTGCCATGTGCTTAGGTGGACTTGCCATCGTAGGTACCAATCTTTTCTCATTCTTAGTACGTTGAAAAAAGAAAAGTCCCTTGTTACAATAACCTTAATAAAAGATCCAAGGGAATGGTTTATGACGGATAAGTTGGAATATCGTCTGTATAAAGGCGGATATTCAAAGATGAGCGCGGAAGCCGAAACGGAAGGCTATACGGTATATTGTGATTTCATGCAATCATTGGTCAATACGGTGGTGTTTATTGATGCGCGCAAATATACCCATGAGGCCATGAGATTGTTTAAGGAGAGAGTCTCCGGCAATCTCGCATCAGTCGGCAGAAACGCTCATTTTCTTCTTATTCTCTGCGTGGACGCTAATTCACCCGATTACTTTGAGCAGATGACGGTAGCCAAACAGGTATGTTCCGATAACAGTTTTGCCTGGATCTACGAGGAAGCTTTCGATGAACTGGTGGTACCCGAAGGGCAGGTGGAGGAGTTTTACGGACTGAGGCGGATAATCGAGGATAAGTCGGTTGTGCCTCCTGTAGTAGATCCCTCTGAAAGAACACCTGTGAAGGCGGATCTGGGGCAGCGTATTACAAGCTATATCAAGTCCATGCCCAAGGCTACGGTGGTAATAGTGGCCATCAACATTCTGGTCTTTATTCTCTGTACTTTCAAAGGAGATCTGTTATATAATAAAGGTGCTGTGGGGCTTTCACTGATCCAGAGTCCGACGGAGTGGTACAGGATCATTACATCCATGTTTCTCCATGCGAATCTGAGCCATATCTTCAACAACATGCTTTTACTGTATTTTGCGGGAGAGATAACGGAGAGAGCCATGGGACCACGGCAGTTTGTTGCTATGTATTTCTTTTCCGGAATATGCGGCAGTTTCCTGACATTTGCAAGTGAGATCATTACAGGTGAGGCTATAGTGGTGATCGGCGCAAGCGGAGCTGTGTTTGGAGTTCTTGGCGCACTGTTGGCACTTGTAGCCTACAAAAGGGTGAGAGGTGCCACACTTCAGGTACCGAGGATCATTTTGGTCCTGGCACTCAGCATATATTCGGGATTCAGAGAGACCAACGTGGCCAACTGGGCTCATATAGGCGGTCTGGTGGCAGGTCTTATATACGGGATTATTTACTGCATCATTAAAAGAGCGAAAGGTCAAAGGGCATGAAGATTAATATCTACTACGGAGGAAGAGGTCTTATAGATGATCCCACTCTGTTTGTGATCAACAAGGTTCAGCATGTGCTGGAGGAACTGCACGTTACTATAGAACGTTTCGATCTGCACGAGCTTAAGAATACCATTACCACACTTCCTCAGACTATGAAGACCGCTGACGGCATCATTCTTGCCACTACGGTAGAGTGGTATGGAATTGGCGGATACATGCAGCAGTTTCTTGATGCCTGCTGGCTTTACGGCGATAAGGAAAAGATCAGCAAGATCTACATGTGCCCCATTGTCATGGCTACAACTTACGGCGAGCGTGAAGGAAAGCTCAATCTTTCGACCGCGTGGGAGATCCTCGGGGGCAAGCCCTGCAGCGGAATCTGCGGTTATATCGAGGATGTATCAATCCTTGAGAACAGCGAGGATTACAACAAGCTGATCGAGCGTAAGGCCGAGAACATGTATCGCACCATCAATCAGAAGGTGCCAGCTCTTCCTGCCAGCAATCAGGCGGTTAAGCAGAAGGTATACATGACCAAGAACGTTAACCTCACACCGCAGGAAACCGAGCAGTTATCACAGTATGCAGCCGATGACTCCTATCGTCAGCAGCAAAAAGAAGACATTACCGAGCTGACGGCCATGTTTAAGAACCTTATGGGAACTGATGATAAAGAGGATTCTGAGGAATTCATAAAGGAATTTGAAGCGGCTTTTCATCCCGAACCAGGTACGGATGCGTCCTACCTTTTCAGGATAGAAGGAAAGAAATTACCACTCTACATGGTAATTGAAGGTTCTGATCTTAAGATGATGTATAAGGAAGTTCCGAAGGTGGATGTGGAGATTACCGTCTCCAAAGAAAGACTCACAAATCTCCTTAAAGGCAGCGGAACATTCCAGCGTGCCTTTATGGCAGGAGAGATGAGCATGAAGGGCGACTTTAACGCCCTTAGAGAACTTGATAAGCTGTTTATCTTTTCTTAGGCCTGAGCCATTTCTATAAGCTTCATGATGGTCAGAATGGGTTGCTGTCCGCTTCTTCTGCTCATGGCATCAAGGTATGACTGGCGGTTGCAGTATACTTCCTGAATGGATGAAACGAATATTTCTTTTGTCATGGATTCTTCTTTCAACACATAGGAAAAGCCCTGTTTCTCAAAGGATTCGGCATTTAACAACTGGTCTCCGCGGCTTCCTGCCGTGGGGAGCGGTATCAGGATATTTGGTTTCTTTAATGCGACAAGTTCGCAGATTGCATTGGCACCTGCACGGGATACTACGATATCAGCGGCAGCGAAGGCGTTCTTTAAATCGTTCGTTAAGTATTCAAACTGTTTATATCCCCTCACACCGTTAAGTGAATCATCAAGGTTTCCTTTACCGCAAAGGTGAAGTACCTGGAAATCCTTAAGCAGATCATTAAGTGACTCGCGCACCATATTGTTGATGCTGCGTGCTCCCTGACTGCCTCCCATTATCATAAGGACCGGTTTGTATTCATTGAAACCGCAAAGCTTGAGCCCTTCTTTGGCTACTCCTTCCAGAAGTTCGGATCTGATGGGGGTTCCGGTAAGGACTGCCTTGTCCTGGGGAAGATAGGGAAGGGTTTCGGGGAAATTACAGCAGACTCTCTTTGCTACCGGAATGCACAGTTTGTTGGCAAGTCCGGGAGTTATGTCGGATTCGTGGATTATGCAGGGAATCTTAAGCTTGGCTGCAGCACGAACCACCGGCACGCTGACAAAGCCGCCCTTTGAAAATAGAATGTCAGGCTTGATCTTTTTAAGATAAGACTTTGCCTCAAAATAACCTCGAAGGATCCTGAATGGATCGGTGAAGTTTTTTAAGTCAAAGTATCTGCGGAGTTTGCCTGTTGATACTCCGTAGTAGTTTATTCCATAGTCGGCGATGAGTTTCTTTTCAATGCCGTTCTTGGATCCTATATAGCAGATTTCGTAGCCGTTTTTCTTAAGCTCGGGCAGCAGTGCTATA
Organism: Lachnospiraceae bacterium; assembly: GCA_024695575.1. Classification (GTDB taxonomy): domain Bacteria; phylum Bacillota; class Clostridia; order Lachnospirales; family Lachnospiraceae; genus UBA1258. Next base: position 1,435 of record JAILHY010000142.1, on the reverse strand, counting down.
TTGGGGGTAACATGCCCCGCGGTGCCGCCGCCCGTCAAGACTATTGTTTTACCCATGTTTATACCTGTCCGTTTTTGTATGCTGCAAGTGCTTTGGATAACTGGTCGGGACATGAAGTGTTGCGGGGCCCGCAGGTGATACCGCGGAGGCGCTCGATAGCTTCCTCAACCTTCATTCCTTTGATAAGAGCGTTGAGTCCTTTGTGGTTTCCATCACAACCTTTGGTAAATACAACGTTCTCAACCTTGCCGTCAATAACTTCAAAATCGATCCCTGTGGCGCAAATGCCGCTTGGTGTATAGTGCATTTCCATCTCTCCTTTATTGTTGCTTTCAAATTGTGTTGTATTATATCACACTCCTATCCACTTGAAAAGAAATTCATTCTTTGCTAAACTGTTGCCGAATTGAGAGTAAAATAATCACTGCAGGCATTGCAGAATGAGGAGGAAGAATATGAGTAAAGTTACATTTGATTATTCCAAAGCTTCGGGCTTTATCAGCAATCACGAAGTTGAGAGTATGAAGAAACTGGCGGAAGATGCCAAGGAACTCCTGGTTTCCAAGACCGGAGCAGGCAACGATTTCCTTGGATGGATCGATCTTCCCGAAGCTTATGACAAAGAAGAGTTTGCCCGCATCAAGAAGGCAGCAGACAAGATCAAGAGCGACTCCGATGTACTCGTAGTTATCGGTATCGGCGGTTCTTACCTTGGAGCACGTGCGGCAATCGAGTTCCTTCGTCACAGCTTCTATAACAAGCAGGACAAGAGCGCACGCAAGACCCCCGAGATCTATTTCGTAGGTAATTCCATCAGCTCCACTTATATCTGCGATCTTATGGATATCATCGGCGACAGAGATTTCTCCATCAACATGATCTCCAAGTCCGGTACTACAACCGAGCCCGCTATCGCTTTCCGTGTATTCAAAAAGAAACTCGAAGAAAAATACGGCAAGGCTGAGGCAGCTAAGAGAATCTATGCTACAACCGACAAGGCAAAGGGATCTCTTAAGAAGGTAGCAACCGAAGAAGGTTACGAGACCTTCGTTGTTCCGGATGATGTAGGCGGACGTTTCTCTGTTCTTACCGCAGTTGGTCTTCTTCCCATCGCAGTAAGCGGAGCAGATATCGATAAGCTTATGGAAGGCGCACAGAGCGGCCGCAAGAGTGCTTTGAACAATGCTTTTGATGACAATGATGCTCTTAAGTATGCAGCTGTTCGTAACATCCTTCTTCGCAAGGGAAAACAGATCGAGATCCTTGCTAACTATGAGCCCAGAGTTCACTTTGTATCCGAGTGGTGGAAGCAGCTTTACGGCGAGTCCGAAGGTAAAGATCAGAAGGGTATCTTCCCTGCAAGCGTAGATCTTACCACAGACCTTCACTCCATGGGTCAGTTCATCCAGGATGGTTCCAGAAACCTGTTTGAAAC
>JAILHY010000049.1 GCA_024695575.1 Lachnospiraceae bacterium | reverse complement strand
GATGACTGGGGATTCAACGTCAAGACTTCCATATATGACGGACCGTATCTGTCAAGGACGAGTGAACAGGGGGCGATGATCGCTATATGCAGCGCATGCGATCCCGAGCGGGTAAAATCGTGCCTTAAGTACATCGAACTCCTAAGTACCGACAGGAGATTCCGGGATATACTTGGATACGGCATCGAAGGTGAACATTTCGAGTATCTCGAAAACGGTACGGTCATAAGGCTTCCCGAGGGAACAGACAGATACCTGACAAGACTTTATCAGACGGGAAGCGTCGTTAACGCTTCGGTTGAATCGGCAAGCCGCACATTTCTCGCGGATCCCGACCAATGGGAAAAGGTATACAAAGGTTACGAAACCGACGGCATATACAGCCGCACGGGAGGTTTTGCGTATGATCCCACCGCAAAGCAGGACATCATCACAGCGCTTCTTGCGATATACAGCGATTACGCGGCTGAGCTTCGCACCGGGACGAGCGATCCCGATACGGTCGTGCCGAAGATCAAACAGAGAATGGAATCAGCGGGCATCTACGAGGTGCTTGAGGACATAAACAAAAAGCTCAAAGAACATGAAAACAGGTAACTTTACAAAATCAAAACCCACAAAACACCGTATCCGCCACAACAAGCAGCTGGCACTCATGTCTCTGCCTGCGATCGTGTGGTACGCTATTTTCTGCTATCTTCCGCTCTTTGGCGTGGCGTTTGCGTTCAAGCATTTTACGCCGGTTCCGGGCGAGTCGCTTTGGAAGAATCTGTTTGTAAACAGTTCGTGGGACGGAACGGCGAATTTCAGATTCCTGCTTCGCTCCTCAGATATGCCGAAGATCATCGGAAATACGCTTTTTTATAACATTACGGCACTTGTGCTCGGCATAGTTATCCCCGTTATACTCGCCATACTTCTTGCCGAAGTTCACAGCAAAAAGTTTGCCGGCTTCGTGCAGATGGTGACTGTGCTTCCGTATTTTATCTCATGGGTTATCGTCGGATACTGCGTGTACGGATTTCTCGCAACGGACGAGGGACTTGTGAACCACGTTCTTATGGCTTTTGGGGCTTCCGGAGTACAGTGGTACCAATCACCGCAATACTGGCGTGTGATGCTCGTTGCCATAGAAGTTTGGAAATCTGCGGGATATGCAATGGTCATTTATCTGTGCGCGATAACCGCGATCGACCGGTCGCTGTATGAGAGCGCAACACTTGACGGAGCAAGATTCAGGGATAAGGTCCGGTACATTACGCTGCCTCTTCTTCATCCCACGATCGCAACGATCTTCATCCTGCGTACCGGAAGCATCCTCACATCGGATTTCGGGCTGTTCTATCAGGTGCCTCTTGACTCCAACTCATTGCAGAGCGTCACGCAGACGCTTGACGTGTACGTTTACAAGGCTCTGATGCAACAGGCAAACTTCAGTTACTCCGCCGCCGCATCATTCCTTCAGAGCATAGTCGGAACCGCACTTCTCATCATTACAAATGCGATCATACGAAAGATAGATGAAGAAAGCAGCCTTGGTTAGGCTGCTTTTTCTTTGTCTGCAATTATGTGACTATTTCAGTCAATTTCAATTCGTTTCAGCATTTTCGCGTATTACTCACTCAGCAATATGATTGAACAGGTACTGAAGGACATCAGGTGTGAACTGTCTTGCACTGATACCGACTGTGTACGTGCCGTCCTCGTTCTTCTCCTGCCTGTTAACGTCCGCATACATGATCAGCGTGCTCGCGACGATTATAATGTCCTTGCCGACGATATCCGGTGAATCAGCCGGCATCACGATACCCATTCCAAGCGGGCTTACGTTCTTCGTCTCCACCATGTATTTCTCGCCCGTGTCGCACACAACGACAACACCCTTTGCGGAATAATCTACTCTTGATATGTTACGTCTTTCTTCCATGATCCTCACCTTTATTATGAAACATTATTGGTAGCTACCCAAGTATACCACATAATCTTAATCCTGTATTATCAATTCTTCAATGTCAGTCCCAAGCGATTTTGCAAGAGACAGAACAACAGAAGCCTGGGCTTTCGACAGATCATTTTGTCCCTGTTCGTACAGTTGTATCATCCGAAGCGATACGCCGGATACCTCGCTCAGCTCTTTTTGTGTTAACCCGGCATATATACGCAAGCGTTTTAATGTATCTGACTTTCGCTTATCATCCATGCGCCCGGTCATGACCTCCACAAACTTCTCATCCGATGCCTCGTGAAGAACATACAGATCGACTATATCCGAAAGCATTATTCCCCTTCTACGTATCGCAGCGTAAGAGGTACCCGATCGCCATTGATAGAATGCAAGCGCAAATCCCGCCCAGTATTCCCTTGACCTGTCGAATGATTTAGTCTCCTTAAGGTCAATCCGTTTCCGGTAAGTATCATATATAAGCTCTGCAAAAAGCTCCGATCCCGACATACCTACTGTGTACTTGGGTTCACCGCAGGACAGTGCTCTAGCTAACTTGGAGCCGGCAAATATATCCCAAAAATCGTTCGCTTTCATCTTATGCACGTTTACAGCATAGTCGAACAGATCGCCAAGATTCTTCCTGGCATATTCCAGATACGTTTCCTTATAAGCGTACATTACCGTTCCCCCTATCCTGCCTCATCAAATCCATTACGTATATGGCTTCATTTAAATCTACCCGTGCTGTTCTTTCAACTCTGTAGGCTTCTCTTGCTCTGTCGTCTCTGATGTTTCTCTTCGCAAGATAAGTATCCTTATCGACAGGCTCATAACCGGCAAAATGAAGCTGTGCAAAAGCCTTCCTGCTTCTTATCACAATCTGCTCACCCAGTTCTCCAAGATGCATGGCTCTTTCCAGTTGTTGCAGAGAAATACCGTTTCCGAGAAACTCACGCGCGAACGAAAAATACGAGTCATCAGCCCTGTATCCCTTTATAACATCGTAATCCCTGTATTCGGGAAGATACCCGGCAAGTATGTAATCTTTTGCCATACGGCCCACGTCCGTTCCCGGGTCGAACCTTCTGTTCTCAAGCAGAATAGCCAGCCAATTGAGAATGCTGTATCCATTGCTGTTCAGCTCAAGAATCTCAAGGCCGTCCGTATCAAGATAATATTTGTTGGCGTATCCGCCATGCTCATTCGTACAAGCCCATTCCCTGGCCAGTTCAACATGCTCGGTACAGTAGAAACCGAGCCCGTAATCATTATACCTGCCGCCCTTACCATATTCCGGTTTATCAATAATGAACTCACTTCCGTGAAAAATCATGATTTCCATATATCACACCCACATAACTATCGTTATAGCGATACTCCTATATGAATAGTATCGCTCGGGCGATACTATTTGTCAATACAAAAAAGCGGCCGGTAATGGCCGCTTTTCTGCGTCTTTTTTGACAATGTGTATTATTTCTTATACTTCCTGGATTCGTCGTTTGCTGCGACTTTCTTCTTGTGGTTCTCGTATGCAACCACGCCTGCGATGATCGCTGCTGCACCCAGAAGGAGCCATAAGTAATTGAGGTTCATGCCTTCTTCGAAAGGAGTTGCTGCAAGAGGTACCTCATTTTTCTCTACCTTGACAAGCTTCTTGTCAGAATCGTTATCGGCAGTCTTCTTAACGGTATCCTTCTTATCTTCTGCTACAACCTTCTTCTGAGTCTTATCTGTCGCCTCTGCCTTAACACCGAGAACTCCCAAATCAGCTACAGCGCCGCTTCTTGCTACTGTTCTTCTGCCCGTTCTGACACCTGCTACGCCTGAAGGTGTTGTGCCAACAGGGAGAACAGGGATAACAGGTGTGTCTGTTCCGGTAGGAACAACGTATGTGCCGTCACCGGGTTCTGTGCCCGAACCTTCATCGGCCGGATCATCATCGTCTCCTTCGGGGTCATCGGGACCCGAACCTGAAGGATTAGGAATCTTTATTCCGTCAAGAGCTGCTCTTGCCTTATCAACTTCCTCCTGAAGGAAATCTCTTGTACCTATAGCATCTTCAAGTGCCGCCTCTGCAGCCTGATACTGCTCATAAAGGTATGTAAGCTTACTTGTGTCAGGTACAAACCTTTTAAGATTAGCAATCTGAGTGTTTAAGATATCTACTTTAGCCTGAGCATCTGCTACCGCTGCTACCGCTGCATCACACTGATCCTTCTGCTCCTGGTATGCTTTCAGTTTTTCCGGAAGTTTAATGTAGTTATAATCATCAACGTTCCGGGCTCCATAGTGACCGTCGTTATACTTTACCTGTCCGGTAAGGTAAGCAGATTCGGTTATGCTCTTTTCGTCTGTATCCCATTTGATACCTACCTGATCGGTGTAAGCATTTACGCCGGGATTGCCGGATTTGGCAGGAACGAACGTTTCATATTTTTTTGCTGTAAATGAAGCCTTTTTAATGTCCTTGCGGATTTCTTTTTTATCAATTTTATCTGGTTTTTGAGTCCAGGTGATATTATAAAACCACTTGCCATCTTTATATTCGAATTTAGCCATAGGATTCGTATATTCATCTTCTTTATATTCTTTTTTTATCTTTTCAATAGCTGCAAATGCATCCTCCATTGCCTGTTCTAGTTCCACTCCGGAATTAGGAGTGCACGTGAAACTTACTGATTCTGTAACGCACATGGCCCAGTCGATGCGGGTATATTTGCCATCTTTTACACTGAACTCTCTTATTGAGCTATCATTTACCCGTGAATACGTTACAGTTGTCGTTATGGTTGCATTTTTTCCGCCCTGAACTTTCAGTGTCTTATTAGAGCTATTGAACAAACCTACATTCGGATCTACAGCCTCGGTTGTGGGATCGAAAGCAATCTTACCGGACGACGGATCATTTTGATTCACATTAAATACTACCCATCCTTCCGGAGGACGATTACCGTCAGCATCTACCCAATGTTCCGGTTCTCCGGCAACTGGATCAACCTTATCGGTATCCACTGTATCAAACTCAAACCTGCGTTCAATTGATTCAGTCGGCAGAGTAACATTCGCAAGAATGGTGTCGATATTTCCGCCGGCTGTCACAGCAGCTTCGATTGCCTCTTCAAGCTTCTGGATATTTCCTTTGCCCTCTTCGACTTCGGATTCCTTGATCATATCCTGAACAGCACTTGAAGCCGTATCAAGGTCATCCTTAACTCCAAATATGATTTTAAACACAAAAAAGCACGCAGTTTCGCGCTTTGCGATCATGCGTGCCTTTGTCGTATTGTCACCGTATCCCTCGCATATCGCTCGGGCGTGTGATCCTATCAAAAATTCAGTTTCCAGATGTCCCTGTTGTATTCCGAGATCGTGCGGTCGGATGAGAAGAAACCGGCCTGTGCGATGTTCACGAGCATCTTGCGGCCCCACGCCTGCCTGTCTTCGTAATCGGCAAATGCACGGTCCTTGACCTTGATGTATTCTTCAAGATCAAGCAAAGTCATGAACCAGTCTTTGTTCAAGAGCTCGCTTTGTAATCTCTTGAGGTTTTCCTTGTGGCCTATTGCAAGAACCTTCTTATCAGTAATGAAATCAACGGCTTCTTTGATCACCTTGCTCTTCTTATAATAATCCTTTGAAACATATGCGCTCTTTGCGTAGAGGTCTATTACCGTAACGGAATCCTTACCGAATACGTAGATATTGTCGTCGCCGACAAGATCATGGATCTCGACATTGGCGCCGTCCATCGTACCGAGCGTAACCGCACCGTTTAACATGAACTTCATGTTTCCGGTTCCCGACGCTTCCTTTGATGCAAGGCTTATCTGCTCGGAAATGTCGCATGCGGGGATAAGCTTCTCGGCATAGGTCACATTATAGTTTTCGA
>JAILHY010000046.1 GCA_024695575.1 Lachnospiraceae bacterium | reverse complement strand
TATTTCAAATAACACTCGCTATGTAGTAGATGCGAAATCCATTCTCGGAGTACTCGGACTGGATTTAACCAAACCTGTAACACTTACCTACAACGGATTTGATTCCGGTCTCGAAAGTTATATCAAAGCGCATGCTCTTGCATGCTAAACAAGCTAACGCCCCCTCTATCAAGTAATCCCCGGAGAGATTTTTCTTTCCGGGGATTCTTATATTCAGATTTAATTTTTCCAAAACTGTTCAACAGCTTCTGCAACATTCCCTATATGTACAGTCTGATAGTTGCTCCACTCTCTTGGGAACATTTCGCGATAGCCTCGCTGCAGGAATCTTTCATCCAGTAACGCCACCACTCCTTCATCAGCTTCGGTCCTAATTACTCTTCCCGCAGCCTGAAGTACCTTGTTCATCCCCGGATATTTGTAGGAATAGTCGTAGCCGCTGTCACCTTCTTCGTCGAACTGCTCTTTCATAAGTTCACGTTCCAGGCACACCTGAGGGATTCCGGTCCCGACTACGATAACGCCTATGAGGGAATCGTTCTTAAGATCTATACCTTCGGAAAAGATCCCGCCCATTACACAGAATCCGATAAGAGTATAGGTTTCCTCCACTTCCACCGGCATATCTATCATGTCGAAAGCCGAAGCCGCGCCTGTTTCCGCAGAACCTCGGAATCTTGCGAGGAACGCCTCTCTTTCAGCCTCATCCATGGACATACTCTGCTTAAGGGTTTCCGCGCCTGACAAGGGCCTGAACTCCTCCTCATATATGTCGTAAACCATTCCCGCGAACTTATAAGAAGGAAAGAACACCATGTAATTGCCCGGTTTCTGCGCCGTTATCAGGTGAATATACCTGGCTATCTTCCTGTATTCGTCCTCGGAACGCCTCGTATACTTGCTGGTAACGTCTCCCGCTATAAACAGACCCCGTTTGTCGGGATCAAATATGCTCTTTGCGTAGACCTCATAGTCATCCACCGCCCCGCCAAGCAGATTCTTGTGATACTGCAGGGGAAGGAGTGTTGCCGAGAACAGAACCGTTGCTTTGGCCTTGTCCATGCACTCCTTAAGGTTTCCACCGGGATTTACGCACATAAGCTTTAAAAAGAAATCTCCCGTCTCCGAATAAGCCGCATAGACACTGTAATCCTCGCAGACCAGCTCGTACATGTTAAGGAAATGCCCGATCTCAAAGTAGGCATTCAACACAACATCCACAACTTCCTTTGAATACACCTTCTTTTTGTCGGACCGACGCTCCTGCTTAAAGAAGTTCTCCATATCGGCATAAAGAGTGAGTAAAGCCTTCACCACCCCGTCCGTTTCCGGATTACGCAAAACAAGCTCATCAGAATGCATCCCCAGAGAATCGCAGGTCATTTTAAGTGCCGTCATGGCCTTATAGACCCTGGCAAACTTCTTGGACATGGCCGGAAGCTCCTCGGCGGTAATGGTCTTTAAAGCCGAGTAATCCTCTCTGATTATGCTTGCAGAGAACATTTCCCTTGCCCTGTCCACCAGATTGTGAGCCTCGTCTATCAGAAACAGGTACTTATTGTCGCTTTCATCCGCGAAATACCGCTTAAGCCTGGCTCTTGGATCAAAGGCATAGTTATAGTCGCAGATTATCACATCGCAGAACAAAGAAAGATCCAGGGATAACTCAAAGGGACACACCATATCCCTGTTTGCGTAGTCGATTATCAGCTCTCTTGTGTACCGTTCATTTTCATTTAACATTCGAAAAAGAACGTCATTTATCCTGTCAAAATGCCCCTTTGCATAGGGACATGCATCGGGATTGCATTCTCCCGTTGAAAGGCATATTTTTTCTTTTGCCGTAAGAATGATACTCTTAGCCTTAAGGCCCACGGAAAAGAGAGTGTTCATGCACTCGTCCGCAACAGTCCTGGTGATGGTCTTGGCCGTTAGATAAAAGATCTTGTCAGCCATCCCCTGCCCCATGGCCATTATGGAAGGGTAAACCGTTGATATGGTCTTGCCGACTCCCGTGGGCGCTTCGAGAAAGAGTTTCTTTCCGTGATAAATTGTGTAATAGACCTGTCTTACCAGCTCCGCCTGGCCCTCTCTGTATTCAAAAGGAAAAGGAAGTCCTTTGATGCTCTCTGTCCGTGTAATTACACGCTTAGCGTCAAACACGGCCCATTTAACGTACTCGTTAAGTATGGATGCCGTGAACTCCTCCAGTTCTTCAAACATACAGGTTTCGTTAAAATACCTGGTTTCCTCGGTGGCGATGTTAACGTAGGTGATCCGCACGTTTACCACCGGAAGATTTTCTTTTGCCGCAATGATCCAGGCATAAAACCTGGCCTGTGCCAGATGAAGGAGCCTTGCTTCCTTGAAAGCCATAACGTCCGCATAGGTGCTCTTAATCTCATCCACGGTGACACCGCTTGAATTTCTGATGACACCGTCTGCCCTGCCCTCCACCGTAATGGCGCACTCCTCCGTGGGATCCGTGTAGGTCAAAGCAAGACTTACCTCAGGCGTATAGTCAGCCCCGGCCCGTCGTTGTATCATCCTGTGGATCCGCTGCCCTTCCTGCATGGAGTCAACATCTGCCCCGCCTGAAGACAGCCGGTTGTCTATATCGCCGCTTCGAAGAATAAACTCTATTAACTTGCGAACAGAGATGGTTGTCGTGTACATGAGAAGATTATAGCACAGAATCAGCCTCCGGTTCCTCCTTTAATTTCCACGGGAATATGCTATAATGGATAAGGTTTTATCAATGCTTATTCCGAGGGGGATTATTATATGAAAGACAAACTTACACTGGTTAAAGAAGCCATGGACAGGGCCATCGAGGCCAAAGAAGTTGCAGGTGTCAGCCTGCTTGTGTTAAAGGACGGCAAGGAAACTCTCTACGCCCAGAGCGGACACTCCGACATAGCGGGAAACATTCCAATGAACAGGGATGTTATCGTTCATCTTTATTCCCAGTCAAAGCCCATTACCGCTGCTGCCGCAATGCTTCTTATGCAGGACGGTCTCATCGATCTTAACGAGCCCGTTGAGAAATACCTTGAAAGCTTCAGAAATCAGCAGTGTCTCATAGACGGTTCGGTCTGCAATGTGCCTGACGACCGCAAAATGCGAATAGTTGACCTTCTCAACATGACTTCGGGTCTTGTTTATCCCGGCGGCTCCACTGTTGCCGAGCGCGAGACCTGTGTTCTTTTTGATGATGCAATAAAGAGACTTGCCGCAGATTCCGCCACCCCCATGATGACCACCATGGAATTTGCAGACAGGATCGGCCGTATCCCTCTTCAGTTCATTCCCGGAACCCGTTTCCAATATGGCACCAGTGCTGACGTTCTTGGTGCCCTTATCGAAAGAGTTTCCGGACAATCCTTCGGCGACTTCCTTAAGGAGCGCCTTTTTGATCCCCTTGACATGGTTGATACCGGTTTCTTTGTGCCGGAAAGCAAAAGAAACCGCCTTTCCAAAGTCTACGCGGTTGCGGACGGTGAATTCAAAGAGTTTAAGGAAGATCGTCTGATAATCAGAAGTGACGGCAAAGAAAATGCCTTCGAATCAGGCGGTGCCGGACTATTCTCCACCCTGGACGATTACGCTCATTTCGGGCAGATGTTAATAAACAACGGAACCTACAACGGCAAAATGGTCATGAACACCGAAACTGTCAGGTTCATGACCACCTCTGCACTGAAGGAAGCTCCTCAGCATGCTTTCGATTACTGGAACGGTCTTGACGGCTACACCTACGCCAACCTCATGCGCGTCCTTGTTCGTCCCGAACAGGCGATACTCCTGGGGCACAAGGGCGAATACGGCTGGGACGGCTGGCTCGGAGCCTATTTCATGAATGACCCCGAAACCCGCACTACCATCCTTATGTTTACCCAGATGACGGACTACGGCACCGGGTACCTTACTCGCAAGCTGCGAAACATCGTACTTTCATAATATCATACGGTTACCCTAAATGGTGAAGGTCTCGCTCTTCCAGTTACGGATCAGGGTCATGGCCTCCTCCATTCTTTCGTCAATGTAGGTAAGGTCAAGAGTAACCATCTGATTATATACAAAGCCATCATTATCTCCGGGCTCTATATCCAGAAGCCCCCTTATGAGATTTGACAGCCTCGGCTCCACCATGTCCATATATATCGGAGCATCTTCGCTGTATTTACGCGAATTTTCTTTTACAAAGCAGATCATGTCCATGATGGCAACAGGGTTGGAGGAAAGAGATACCATATACGGAATGGTCAAAGCCTCACCGTCCCTTTGAAGCAAAAGAACAGCCTTCGGAGTGTCATCCTCCATATATACGGCAGACGCATCCGCTTCATAATCCCTTGGATCTATCGGAAGATCTACCATTCCAAGCCCCTCATTGGCAAGCTTGTCGGAAAAGTTCCTGAGTGCTTTGGAATCTACTGCAGACAGTGCTACGCTGTGCTTTGCTGCACCTCTGATCTTTTCGGATGAGCGTAACCAGCCGACAGTTGTTTCAAACCGACCCATATCTAGTCTCTCAAACTCCGCAGGCAACCCACTGAAGAGATTATAGATGCTCTTGTCAACACCCGCAGGAATTTCTACCCTGATGGATGAAACGCCGTAGGTGTTATGCATACGTTCGGCATAGAGCTGAAAACTCTCATGTCCGATGCCATAGCCTCTGAAAGAAGGATCCAGATAATACCAGAGAATCTCGGCCTCGAAGGAAATGACCCTGGATACCACTACGCCGCAGGCCATATCATCGCTCTCAATGCCATGCAATACCACATCTTCATCGGATACGATCACCTCTCTGATATAGTCCGGGATGATCGGAGCAAACATATCTATATTACTTTCATCGATATATAAAAGATTCGCCATTTTACACCCCCATTATTGTCCTGTATGCCTTCTTAAAAGTTCCGGATCAGCCTCTTTTAGCCTGTCTATACCTGACTGGTATGAGGCCTTGCCGATATCAACCTGGTAGGCACCGTAAGCAGCCATCTTCTCAGCAGGATCAGTGTATTGTGTGAATTTATCTCCGTTAAATCTGATAAGATCAGCTTGGGACAGTATGCTGTTAAGATCCTGAACCTTTAAAACCCCATCTGCAGCCAGGGCATATCCTCTGGCCATAACTCTGCAGCCCTCGATAATGGTCTTTTTAGCAGAAAGAACATTAGCTTTCTTTTCATACTCCTTAACTCTCTGGTTGTAACCCGGGCGCCGTTTCTCAGAAGGCTCAGGCTTTCCCAGTAGTTTTTCCTGCATTGTAAGTCCCTCAACGTCGGAAGGAGCCTTGCAAAGATCGGAGATCATCATGCTGGCCATTACAAGATCCAGGAACTTCTGCTGATTTGCAACCAGCTGGGCCGGGGTAAGATTGATAAACTCTGAAAGATCCGCATCCAGTATGGCTGTGAGCTTCGGCTGTAATATGGGACTGCATTTCTCCCAGGCCGACGAAGTGATCCGGCTGTATTCCTGCTTCGCCTGTTCATTGTATTCTCCGGCACCTTCCTGTGTCTTTCTGGTCTGAACGGCACCCTTAAGGCTTTCAAAACTTTGAACCATTCTGATGACATCATCATTATAGCCATCGTCTCCGGGCTTAATAAGCATTATCGCTCTGCCGGTCGTACCCTTCGTATATTCCTCGATCTTCGCTTCGGCATTGTCAGGAAAGACTCTTCTGATGGCGGCTTCCATGTTTGCATGCTTGGAAACATAAGTCTGCTGGTAGAGACCTGCAGCTTTAACCTCCCTGTCAACCTTTTCCTGCGGAGTGGCAACACCGTACTTCTCAAGCATCAGGTAGGTGGAATCATTTAATTCCTGCTTACCCATTATGAGATGGTTTAATGCAAGGGCCATGTCCTCAAGCGCCTTGGCATAGATCTCCTTTTTATCATTTACCTCTTCAAGCTTTCTGTCCAGGACCTTGTTATACAGTCTATCATCGGCAGAATATCTCCCGGTATCGGCACCATATTTGTCACGGAATCTGCTCTGCAGTTCCACATAAGCCTTTGCCTGGAACTGATATTCGCACATTACTTCATTCATGTTTACGAAATCAGCCAGCATTTTGTCTATGACCGCTCTGTTTTTTTCCACATTTTCAAGATACCTGGTATCATCAAGAGCAGACATATACTTCTGAACATCGGCATAATTGATTTCGGAGAAGAAATTACCCTTTGCAAGAGGATACTCTTTCTTTAACGCCTCCTGAAGCTGAACATTATCCTCGCGAAACTCCGGAAGCAGCTCGGTAAATTCAGCCTGAATAGTGTCAGCCATCTTCCTGGCGACGGATTTATCCTGATTGGCCACATGATCCCGCAGTGCCTCCCTGGAAGCATCAAGAGCCGCATCCACATTACCCGGATTTGGTCGTACTCGGCTCACAGGAGCAGCGATAGGGACGACCCCCGAATTCGCATCTCCCGGAACCCTAAGTTTCATATAATGTTTTGCAAGGGCTTTCTCATAGCAGTCGTTTACGCGCGCAGCAGTATCAACAAATACACGCATACGCTCCTTCTGCCCCACCGTAAGCATGTTAAAGCCTTCTGTGCCTTCTCGGAATTCCCTCAGGACAAAATTCATTTTCTCAACCTCGCGGCTGACATACTCATAGTTCTTGCCAAAGAATGTAGGTTCAAACATATCCGGGTTCCACACCTTCCAGATCTGCTGACCGGCAAGTTCGACCTTCTGGCTGTAATCCACCTTATCTTCCCAGTTGGTCTTACCCTGTTCCTCGCGCTGCAGAGCACATATAGCTATGTAAGCGGTATAATCTGTATGAAAGCTAAAACCACCTGAAGGTTTAGATTGTTTAAGCGCAGCCTTTTTCCGTCTTGTATTCTTTATGCCCATTTTAGGTTCCTGAACAGGCTCAAATACCACCGGCTTAAGTCCGGCTTCAGGGGCGTAGTTTTTGGGTTCGGATATTTTGCCTTTGACTCTCAGTTCCTTACGGTGTCTGATCCTGGTTGTAAACGTCTTCCAGTCATCCTGGTGCTGCTGATCATAGGCATTACGACTTTGAAGATCATCAAGATGTGTGATTTTGTCTTCAAGTTTTTCCGCGTTAGTGGAGAACAGTTCCCTCATGGCCTGTCCAAATTCATACGTATCTGTCATAAATCCTCCTCCTTTTTATAACACTCACCTTTATTTAAACCAGACAACAGCCTCCGCAATATCCCCCCGAACAGCTGTGGGTATAAGCTTTTTAATAAGTGGTCTGGAATATTCATTTACTATTGGGATCAGCAGTTTCTGACCCGGGTCCAAATGCTCATAAGCCTTCTTAAGTGCCGCACCGGAAAGTGCAGCCACTATAACGGGATTGGAACCGTATAAAAGCTCTATATCCAGGCTGTCACCAACTTCAGATATGAGCATAAGCCCCGCAGCCTTGGGGTCCTTCCCCAGGTAGGCTACGCTCAGATCCGACCTGTAGGTATTCCACCTAATGGGATAGGCTACAGGAACGGGCTGTCTGCTGTTTTCAATACGCAGTTCAAGATTCTCACGATCCTCACCGGAAAGCTGTGAAACACTGACACACTTAAGCCTGTCGGATGCTGCAAAAAGCTTATCCTGCCCCCGAACATCGGAAAGCTTCCCCTCATATATATTGTTCTTTTCAAAGTATATGCTCATGCCCGCAGATCTGAGCATCTCCGTCATCTCCGAAATATGCTCATCCGCATGAAGTTCCATGAACATGCCCTTATATTCTCTTCGCTCGCTGGCCTCCCAGATCACATATTTAAGGAAATCCGAACAGACCGCCCGATCCTCCATATACTCAGGCCTGATGGATATCCAGATTATCTCTTTGAAGCCTTCGTGCTTTGCATGGAGGATAACGCCGAACACATTACTTTCTTCTTTGTCAGCAGGGTAATATCTTTCCGCGATAACGGAGCCGTTTCTAAGCTGTCCCCAGTAGTTTTCCGGTATATCCTCGACAAATTTGTCAAGATCCTGCGGCCTTATCCTCTTTTTTTTGAAATATACCTCAGGCTCACAAAGCTCGGAATTCTCCTTTTGCGATGCCCAAAAAGCCGCTTCGTAAGCATGAGCTTTCTCAAAACAAGCTCTGCGATCTTTTGATTTGTTATCAAGAAACGCATCTATGGCATCGGACAGACTGCCAAGAAGGTTCCTGTCGCACTGCGGATCGTTGCGCATCCTGTCTCTTACAATCATGGCCTTTACTACAGCCTGACGCATAACATCCCGTCCCGTGGCTGTGGGTGGATATTCCCTGAACTCGTTGCCGTCCAGCTGCGCTTCCGTATCTGAGTGAGTACTCTCGTAAGAGGCTAAAATGTCCGCTACCAAAAGATCATATTTTTTATCAACTTTAAGAAGTTCCTCTGCCTGCTCCTGGAGCTTGTATTTCTTCCAGAAAAGGTCTCCTTTTTTCCTAAGGGATAAGGAACCGTCACTTAAAATTCCTGTTTCCATCCAATCAAACAGCCTCTTTTAATAAACCTTCCCCATAATATATCCCATTCTATCACAAATTGACAGTATATTCCAACAATTCTTTAAAAAATATTATGTTTTCTGTCAGCTTTAATTCCGGACAAGCAAAAAAGGCGCGGCCCATAGCCACGCCTTTAAATTCTTTTAACTTTGTGCTCTGATTATCGCCCTGTCACTTGCATAGGTGATCAGGAAATATCCGCCATAGATCAGCACGATTATCACTGATGTAGCCGCGATGGGCCCGGCAAGCTTATCCATGCCCAGAACTTCAAATATGTTGAGGGCAAACTTAAGTCCGAATACCGAATGCAGTGTACCAAGTAACAGGGGAAGCAAGAAGAAAATGCCGGTCTGTACAAACAGCGATCTGGATATATCTTTTTCTTCTACACCGATCTTACGAAGTATCTCATATCTCGGAACACTGTCCGCGCTGTCCGAAAGTTCCTTAAGTGCAAGGATCGCGCCGCAGGAGATCAGGAACACAAGACCGATATAAAGTCCCATGAAGGTGATGATAGCGGTAAGACCCACAGTTGCTTCGGAAATATCGAATTTCGTAGTTGTATCCATGACAAAGCTTAGATTCTTCGCAACAGCCATGGGCTCCACACGTTTGTTGAAAAGCTCTATGTCATTCTTAACTCTGGCCTCAACTATCTTCTTTTCATCCTTCGTTTCAGCCTTGTAATTTCCCACAAGGAAATTGGTGTACGCCATGTCCTCATTGGCCACAGAGTCCGGAATTACCACGATTCCGGGGTTTAAAGGCTGTGATGTAAGCTCGATAAAGCCGTCCTGGCATTCATCGTACTTAGGCTTAAGCTCATGACCGTAAACCGTGATCCTGCTGCCGCTCCTAAGGGCGAAATCCCTGATGTCCTTCATATTTGCGAAGTTGCAGAGCATGATATACTCATCATCCGCCATGGTTAAACGTTCTCTTCCGAAAAGGTCCATGAGGCTGTTGTACTCGCTTAACTTAACGATGGTCTCCGGGCTGTCCCAGATAATGAATCTGAACCTATCGGTAACGGCTTCCGCATTGTCTCCGAGTGTTGCTTTGTAGGTCAGATTTTCATCATAATACGTGTAGATTGAAACATAATCTTCAAAGTTGTCGGTTAACATAACTCCGACTTCCTTGCAATCCTCTGCGAAATCTGCTTTAACCGGCACGTCACCCTCAAGGCGCGAATATCTGAATTCAAAGTCCGCAGGGCAAAGGGTTCTGATATTACCGTTCATGGAGCTTCTGAGTGAAAAAGAAGCTGCCAGTGCGGAGATCGTTACAAAAAGCATAAGGCAGATAACGGTCATGGAAAAGACCATGGTATTTACCTTGCTTGAAAGCTGTCTGAAGGTAAAGCTGTTAAGTCCGCTGTAGTAGCGGTTCTTAATGGACATAACGATCCTTAAAAGAAGCCCCGATACCGACCAGATAATAAGGAAAGTGGATACACATCCCGTCAGTACACAGGCAATGAATCTGCCTCTTGAAATATCGTCGCCGCCGGCAAAGAAACCGGGATTATAGCCAACCTGATAATATGCGATTCCGAGAGCCACTGCCGCAACGATGAATACAACGCTGCAAAGCCAGGGATTGTGAGCCTTTAATTTCTCGCTCTTTCTTCCTGCCTGAATGAGGTCGATGAGCTTGCATCTGCTGATAACAACGGCGTTAAACATCATTACCACAACGTACATCACGCCAAAGAAAATGATGGTCTTAACGATAGCCTCGCCTGAAACCATGAATTTGTAAGCGGTCATGTCTGCTTCAAAAAGGCTTGCAACAAGTGCGCTCATAAGCTGTGAAAGCCCGATTCCCGCAATCAGACCGGTAGCAAGAGAACCGAGTCCGATTATGATGGTTTCGGTCAAAAGAATGGCAGAGATCTTTCTTCTTCCCATTCCAAGAAGCATGTAAAGCGCAAATTCGCGGCTGCGGCGCTTCATAAGAAAGCGGCTGGCATAGGCGATCAAAAGTCCCAGCACACCTGCCACAAATACGCTTAAGGCAGAGAGCATGTTTTTAAAAAGGACCACGATGTCGTTACGGCTGGAGGCAACGTTCATGTACGCAGCCTGGGTTCCCACGGAATTAAACACGTAGAACACCGCAACGCCGATTATGAGTGTAAAGAAATAGATCGCGTAATCTTTGATACTTTTGCGAAGGTTTGATAAGGATAATTTAAAGAGCATCGCTTACGTCACCTCCCAGCAGAGTGATCACGTCTATGATCTTGTCAAAGAACTGCTTGCGGCTGTCTTCGCCACGGTTAAGCTCGTTGAATATCTTACCGTCCTTGATGAACAGCACGCGGCTTGCATAGCTTGCGGTAAAAGAGTCATGAGTTACCATGATGATGGTAGCGCCCATTTCTTTGTTTAAATAGTTGAAACGCTCAAGAAGCATCTTAGAAGACTTGGAATCAAGAGCACCTGTAGGTTCGTCGGCAAGTACCAGCTTGGGATCGGTGATGATGGCTCTTGCGGAAGCAACTCTCTGCTTCTGACCGCCGGACATCTGATACGGATATTTCTTAAGTACATCCTCAATGTTAAGCTGTCTTGCAACGGTGTTGACCTTGGACTCTATAACACTTGCGGGCACCTTCTGGATCGAAAGCGCAAGTGCGATGTTTTCGTAAGCCGTAAGAGTGTCAAGAAGATTAAAATCCTGGAAGATAAATCCAAGCTTGTCGCGCCTGAATTTGTTTAAGTCGTTTCCTTTAAGCATGGTAATATCCGTGCCCTCAAGGAAGATGTGTCCGGCAGTAACCCTGTCTATGGTTGATACGCAGTTAAGTAACGTGGTCTTTCCGCTTCCGGACGCGCCCATGACTGCCACGAACTCACCTTTGTTCACGGTAAGTGAGATACCGTCTAAGGCCTTGGTAAGGCTGGATTTGTTACCGTAGTATTTCTCAATGTTTTCGATCTTTAAAAGTTCCATGTCGTTTCCTCTCTGTTTTGGTTTCTTGTTGATACCATTAAACCATCAAAAAGAAAACCTGTCCTTTTCGCAACATTTCCTAACCTTACAATTATGTAACATTCAATTCCTGCACCGACATAAACTCATCCTTGCCGAATACAAGAGTAATCTTTGTGTACTCCCCTTCCTTGGACTCGATCTCTACCTTGTGTCCCAGGCGGTCGCAGAGGGTCTTTACTATGTAGAGCCCCATGCCCGTTGACTTGGCCTGCTTACGGCCGTTCTTTCCGGTGAAGGACTTGTCGAACACCCTCTGAAGGTCTGCTGCCGGAATTCCTATCCCGTTATCCGCAAAAGAAACTCTCACATCGTTTTCGGTTTCTTTTGCCTCCACTCTGATAATGGGTTCAACGCCGGGCCTCGTATATTTAAGGGCATTACCTATAAACTGCCCGAACATGAACTCAAGCCACTTTGCATCGGTCTTCACCTTCACATCCAGATTGTCCGTTTCGATTGCTACGTTCCTTAACTGAAGCTCTTCACGTGCCTTAAGAGCCGCATCCGTGAAAGCTCGCTTCACCAGCACATCGGTAATGAGATAATCCTTCTCGGAATTCTCACTCCTTGCGTAATAAAGCACGTTTTCTATATACTCGTCCACTCGCTTGAGTAATGGAATGTAGCGCTCTCCGTTTTCTTTTTCCGAATGGGCGGCCAAAAGAAGGCTCGCAACGGGAAGCTTGATCTCGTGGACCCAAAGCTCGATATAGTTCTTAAACTCCGCATAATCGCTCCTGCACTTGCCCACCTCCTCGCACATGGTCCTGCCGGCCTCGCACAGTGCATCGTAAGCGATCTTTCCTTCAATGAAGCCCGGTTCCTTGATGGTCTCTGACACAAGATACTTTTTGTCAAGACCTGCGGAATTGGCTTTCAGAGTGTCATAGAAGTTCTTTTTCCTGTTAAAATCAACGAAAAAAGAAACAGTCCCTCCGAGGATAAGGACTGTGATTATTATGATTATCTCCTCCACCGGCGAGCGAAAGGCTGCAAAGAAAACGATGGCCACCGCCAGTGTCAGGATCCAGGTTATCAGTACTCCGGAATGGTCTTTAAAGTAGGCTCCAGCTTTCATATGAGAATGTACCCCTGCTTCTTTCGAGTTTCGATGGTTGCCTCGGACCCCGCGTCCATGAGCTTGGTCCTGAGCCTTGAAATGTTTACGGTAAGTGCGTTGTCGTTAAGGTATTCGGCGTTATCCCAAAGAATGGTCATAAGTTCGTCCCTTGACACGATCTTCTCTTTGTTGTCAAAGAGCTGCTTTAGGATAATGAGCTCGTTCTTTGTAAGGGAATAGTCCTGATCTCCCACGGAAAAAGAACCCTTGGAAACATTCAACGAAAGGTTCTTGTAGGTGCTTTCCCCTTCTTTGCCCTCCTTGGCGTAGCGCTTAAGAACGGCCTGTATACGCAAAAGAAGGATGGTTGGATTGTATGGCTTGGTCACATAATCATCGGCGCCAAAGCTCATGGAAAGAACCTCGTCGGTCTCAAGGGTCCGGCTTGTTACCATGATCACGGGGATGTCGGACTCTGCTCTGAATTTACGAAGGATCTGTTCTCCGTTATCCCCGGGAAGGGTGATGTCTAAGAGCACAAGGTCCGAACGGGCATCGATGATCCCCTGAAGGGTGTTGGAAAAATCTTCGATACAAACGGCCTCATAGCCCGCATCGGAAATCAACGTCTTTAAGTTGTCACGTAAAGAAATGTCATCTTCGACAATTAAAATCTTCGCCATAACCTGCCTCAAACAGAAAATGTCATCTCGACCGACCGAAGGGAGCGGAGAGATCTTATAAGATCCTTCGACTCACTTCGTTCGCTCAGGATGACATGAATA
>JAILHY010000028.1 GCA_024695575.1 Lachnospiraceae bacterium | reverse complement strand
AGAGCTGTCTCTGGCCCTGGCTTAAGTTGGCGCCGTCACCCTCAAGTACAGTATCGTAGCCGTTTTCCAGTCGCATGATAAAAGAATGTGCACTGGCAAGCTTTGCTGCCTCGATAACTTCCTCGTCTGTGGCGTCAAGGCGTCCGTATCTGATGTTCTCACGCACGGTACCGCTGAAAAGATGGGTATCCTGAAGGACCATCGCAATATTTCTTCTTAAATAATCACGCTTGTAGTCCCTGATATCAACGCCGTCTATCTTGATGGAACCTTCATTTATATCGTAGAAACGGGTGATAAGGTTGGTAATCGTAGTCTTACCCGCACCGGTTGAACCCACCAGCGCGATCTTCTGTCCGGGCTTTGCGTAAAAAGAAACATTCTTTAACACCGTCTGTCCGGGTTCATAGGCGAAAGTAACATTATCAAGCACGATGGAGCCCGTAAGCTTGTCGGGAGCCACTGCGCTTTCTTTGTCCTCAAGTTCGGGAGAAGTATCCATTACTTCAAATACACGCTCGGCGCCGGCAAGTGCGGAGAACACTTCGTTCATCTGCATAGAAAGCTCGTTGATGGGGCGGGAGAACTGGCGGGAGTAGTTAACAAAAATGGTCATACCGCCGATATCAAAGCCCCTGAGTACGCAGAGAATACCGCCCACCATGGCTGTTACGGAATAGGAAACCTGGCTTAAGTTACCCATGACAGGTCCCATGATACCGCCAAAGAACTGGGCGAAAAGCTGCTTGCTCCGAAGGTCATTATTAAGATAGGTAAATTCATCAACAGACGCTTCTTCGTGGTTAAATACCTTAACAACTTTCTGTCCGGTGATGGTCTCCTCGATAAACCCGTTGAGACTTCCGAGAGCCGCCTGCTGCTGTTTGTAGTATTTGCGGCTCTTGTTTGCAAGGAAAGCCGCAGCTTTCATCATTACAGGTGCAAAAGCAAGTGTAATGAGAGTAAGCCACACATTGGTGTAAACCATCAAAGCCAGTGTTCCGATAAGCGATATTCCTCCGGAAATAAGGGAAATGATGGTGTTGTTTAACATGTTGCCAACAGAGTCCACGTCGTTGGTAAATCTTGACATAATATCGCCGTGGTTGTTGGTATCGTAGTATTTAAGCGGAAGCTTGCCGATCTTTTCGTACAGTTCGTTACGGATCTTGGCAAGGGCATTCTGGGAAATGCCTATCATAATGCGCTGCTGAAAATACTGAGCGATAAGGCCTGCCGCGTATATAACTGCCATCAATGCAAGGCCCCCGGCAAGTATGGCGGGGGTTCCCTGTCCGTCCGCTATACTGTTGATAACCGGCCTTAATACGTAGGAACCTGCAAGGCTCGATGCGGTATAAACAAGCACAAGCACCAGAACGATGACCATCTTCCAGGTATCAGCCTTCATGTAGCCAAAGAGTCGCTTGATGCTGGACATTGCGTTCTTGGGTTTAACCTTGGCAAGGTTCTGGGCACTGGGACCGTGTCCCACACGGGGGTTGGCGCGTCCGGACTTGGCGTCCGCTTCCATCTGCTTGATGTATTTTTCGTTCTTTTTCCTGTATTTCTCTTCGAGGCGGGTTAATCTTAATTCGTTGCTCATGCTCCCACCTCCTTGTCCATCTGTGAATAGTAGATCTCTTTGTAAGCTTCACAGGCTTCCATAAGCTCGGCGTGGCTGCCCCAGCCCACGATCCTGCCATCATCGATGACTGCGATCTTGTCGGCTTCTATTATGGAAGAAATTCGCTGAGCGATTATTATCTTGGTAGCATCCGGAAGTGAGGATTTAAGGCTTGCGCGGATCTTAGCTTCCGTTGCCGTGTCAACCGCACTAGTGGAATCATCAAGGATCAGTATCTTAGGCTTCTTTAACATGGCTCGGGCGATACAGAGTCTCTGTTTCTGACCTCCCGATACGTTGACGCCGCCCTGTCCCAGGTCCGTTTCGTATCCTTCGGCAAAAGAAGTAACAAATCCGTGAGCCTCCGCCATCTTAGCAGCAGCTTCGATGGTTTCGGTATCGGCAAACTCATCACCCCACTGAAGGTTCTCTATGATGGAGCCTGAGAAAAGCACGTTCTTTTGCAGTACCATGGACACGCCCTCTCTAAGATTGTTAAGAGAGTAGTCCTTAACGTTGACTCCGTCCACAAAGACCTCGCCCTCGTCGGGATCGTAGAGTCTCGGGATGAGCTGTACCAGAGTTGATTTGCCCGAGCCGGTGGAACCGATGATACCAACAGTCTCTCCGGAGTTGATCTTAAGGCTTATATCATCCAGCACAGGGTCCTGCGAATTTTTGTAATATCTAAATTTAACATTTCTGAATTCAATGCTTCCGCTCTCAACAACCTTGTCAGGCCGGGCTGCTTCGGCATCATCGATGTCCGTTTTCTCATCGAGTACTTCGTTGATTCTCTTGGCACTGGCTACCGCACGGGAGCTTTGTAGAATGATCATGGAAGTCATGAGAAGAGCAAACAATATTTGGGTAACATATGTTATGAAAGCCGTAAGATCGCCGATCTGCATGGTTCCGGCTATTACCTGGTTACCGCCGTACCAAACCACCGCAAGTGTGGTTGCATTCATTGCAAGTCCCATGAGAGGCCAGGTAGTGATCATTACTCTGAATGCACTCAAAGCCGCATCCTTCAGATCCTCGTTGTTGGCTTCGAATTTCTTTTGTTCGTAATCATCACGAACGAAGGACTTGATAACGCGAACATTGGTAAGGGATTCCCTGATGTTTGAGTTAAGTCCGTCGATCTTGTTCTGTAACGCTTTGAACCTGGGGAAACCGATCTTAAGAACGACAGCCACCACGCACACAAGCACCGGGATTATGAACACTATGATCTTTGCAAGGCTTGCGTTGATGGTAAAGGCCATAATTACCGCACCGATCAGCATGCCCGGGGCACGAAGCATCATACGAAGCATCATGTTGATGAGATTCTGTACCTGAGTCACGTCGTTGGTGATCCTGGTGACCAGTGATCCCGTGGAGTACTTATCTATATTGGAAAAAGAAAACTTCTGAATGTTCGAAAAAGCATCCTTACGAAGATCCGCCGCGAAACCTATGGAAGCCTTCGCTCCGAAATATGCGCCTCCGATACCTCCCGCCATCATCATGAACGCAAAGATCACCATCACGATCCCCACATTGATGATATACGGGACATTCCTTTCAGCAACGCCTTTGTTGATTATCTCGGCCATCAGTTTGGGAAGAACTATTTCTCCCAGAACCTCCACTATCATCAGAAGAGGACCGACAATGAACGAAAAGAGATAAGGACGTATGTATTTACCGTATCTTTTCACTTCAATTTCCCTCTCATCCTTATTAAAATATACGTCAACAATTATAACAAACCAACAGGCAAAAGAAAATAAACCCTTTCTAAAAAATAGATAAAATCCCCCATATCAGATTGAGAGAAAAATGTTTTGGTGATATAATGTTTCCATGTATCGGGTGAGGTTAATGGCATGAAAATAGCTGTTCTAATATGCAGCCTTGTTTTTGACAGCCAAAAAGCTTTTATGAAGGGCATAGAGCGTAAAGTCCGTGACTGGAACGACGTATGCTCTGTATTTTGTTGTCATCTTAATATAGACGGCAACGAGGAGTTCGCCAAGGGCGAATACTCCATCTTCAATCTGCCCGATCTTTCTGCCTTTGACGGCATTATCTTTGTACGCAACACTTTCCGCAGTCCTTCCACCGATGCCGATCTCATCGAAAGGATCAAGGCAAGCGGCAAGCCCTGCGTCTGCATCGACAGTTATCACCCTGATTTCATTAACTTTATATCCGACGAATGCGGTAACCTCGGCAAGATTACCAGGCACCTCATCAAAACTCACGACTGCCGTAAGATCTTCTTTTTGGGCGGACCCGAGAGCAGTGAGGACACTAAGCTTCG
>JAILHY010000005.1 GCA_024695575.1 Lachnospiraceae bacterium | reverse complement strand
GGATAGGGTATAAGGAGGAATCAAGGTGAGGAACAGAGTTGCTACTAAGTTTACTGCAGCAGTTTTATGCGCGGCCATGATGATAACGTCATTGGGAACCGGCACTTTTGCATCGGAGATAACTGCAGATGCCGGTGATGTGAGCGTTGCAGCGCAGGCAGATGATGCCACGATCGATACGGCGGATAACGCTGAGGCTTCGATCGAAACGGATTACGATGACGTGGTTGATGATGACGACGTTTTAATCGGTGACGATGCAGACAGCGTATCGGATAATGACGCCGATCAGGATGATCCCGATGAGATCGAGATCCCGGTCGGTGATGAAACGATATCTGCAAACTCGGTAAGTGAGAATGATATTACCGTGGATGCGGGCGAATCGGATGAAAACGAAGTTGTGCGTCCCGAGGGAACCGCTGTTGAACCGTCCGCCTGCTTTACGACGGTTCTGAAAAATATAGACGGAGTAGACCATAGAGTTCTCGAACTGACCTCGTTATATACAAATCTGACGGATTCGGGTGAAACAGAGTTTAGGATCCCGGCTGAATGTACTTATATTCCTGCAGATGAAAAACTCTTTGTGAATAATGCGACGGTTGTCAGCGTGGATTTTGTCGGTGGAAGAACCGAAAACCTTGTCATACAGGAAGGAGCGTTTGAAAATTCCGCAATAAAGGCATTTTACGCACCTTCAGATTATAAAGTAGTAGAGAAAGAAACTTTTCAGAATTGTAACAAGCTTGAAACGCTGGATCTGGGCAGTGGCGTGACCGAGATCAAAGACAATGCGTTCGACGGCTGTAAACTGCTCGGAAGCAAGACTGTGTCAGGTTTCAGCAAAGTTGCAAAGATAGGCAAATTTGCTTTCAGAAACACCGGTTTCAGGGCGCTTGACCTTGAAAAGATAACCAATAAAAGTGCCCTTATTGTGACTCTCGATCAGTATGCGTTTGCAGAGTGTACACAGCTGACAAGTGTTACGATACCGGAGAATGTCAAAGATGACGGAGTTAATCCGGCAATCCCGGCACATTGTTTTGAGGACTGTACCGCACTTACTTCGATAACGATAAGGGGCGGTCATGCAACGGTCGGAGATTATGCATTTTCCGGATGTACCAAGCTGGCAAAAGTCGAGAAGAGTAAGTTTAACGTGGCTGTTGTCGGTGATTACGTGTTCAGAGACTGTACAGCCCTTACGACGGCGATCTTCCCGAAGACCGTTAAAAAGATGGGGAAACAGGTATTTTCGGGATGCGTTAAGCTTACTACGATCGAATTCTGGTATCAGACGGAGGGAAAAGTTACGGCTGATGATTTCGAATTCCCTGCCGAACCTGACAGAATGGTACCCACTGATATAGCCAAAAATGTAGTGATCAGAGGTTATGACGGAAAAGTTAAGACATACGGACAGACAGTAGCAAACAACTTTAAGAAGTATGAGTCTCTCCTTGGTACACGATCTATTAAGGTAACTGCTAAATTCAACAAAGGCGCAAAGCTTACGACAAAGAACAAGGGAAAGGATGGCAAGCCCGGTGCTGCGCCCGGAACCAAGGTGCGCATTACCGTCAAGTCGGAGAATTCCATTGATGCGAAGAGGATGCAGAGATTTTCCCTGCGTGATGCCAATAACAATCTCAGCCCAAGTGATTTTACTTTCATAAGCGGAAATGCCACAAAGCAGATCTGGGAATTCATTATGCCGTATGCGGACGACGGAGTTCTCATTGATGTCGATCCCGATTTTTATACTGACAAAGCTTATGTAAAAGATGCGACGATCTCGCATTCCATTGCAGCATATGAGGAAGACGGAGCGACGAAGTATATATGGAGTTCCATGCTTGGAAAGTATACGGTTGATAAGCCGGGATATAGGGGAAGGATATATTTTGATACCACCAAGGGAAGTAAAAATGCCGCGATCGGTAACTGGATGTGGAGCTATAAGAGTTCAAAGAAGAACGTTGCCGTTGTATCGGATGCGGGTGTCATCACCGCGCTTGATTACGGCGAAACCCAGATAACCGCGACATATAAGGGCAGCGTTAAGATAAAGAAGACATTTACGGTATTTGTCGGTGAGAAGTCGAAGGTAGAATTTCTTGAACTCAGAGGCGAGATGATCAATACGCCGTTTTCTACCGAAATGATATCCAGACAGATCGGCAAAGAAATATATCCCCGTGTTCAGGTTGTAAAGTTCCCTCAGTCGGAGGTCGCAAAAGG
Organism: Lachnospiraceae bacterium; assembly: GCA_024695575.1. Classification (GTDB taxonomy): domain Bacteria; phylum Bacillota; class Clostridia; order Lachnospirales; family Lachnospiraceae; genus UBA1258. Next base: position 3,569 of record JAILHY010000005.1, on the reverse strand, counting down.
CGATGTAGAGTTTAAGGCAAGGCTTTATGCGTCAGAAGAGTACGTATATGATGAAAATGATCTGCAGAATAAGAGCTTGTATGTGAACGCCGACTGGAGAGTCGGAGACAGCAAGCTGGTGAAGCTGGGCGTTAAGAACGGTATCAATAATGAAAACACCATAACCATCAAGAAGGGTGCCGTAGGTGAGACCGTTATTAAGGCTTCTTATAAGTTAAGAGACGATAAGACAGTATATGCTTATCTCATTGTCAGGATAGAGGATATGAATCCCAGGTTGTCCAAGACAACCGTTACGGTAAATACGAACAGGGATGCGGATGATCCTGCCATTACTTCAGTAAAGAACGGCGGCATTCAGGTAGAGCTTATACCTTATAAGGGAAAGATGATCGATACATCGAAGGTGATCGAGATCGTAAAGGGTAAGACTCCCACTACTGCCAAAAAGTTTACGGCCTTGGCCAAGGATGGAAAGCCCGAGCGCACGGTCGTAAGCAATATGGATGAGAAATGTACCATAGTTCTTAAGTTCAACAGAAAGAATACCGATGCGGTTAAGCCGCAGGCAGGTGAATCCATCGAGTATTCAGGGAAGAATACAATATTTGTTCACGGCCAGTATACCGACGGTACGCATTTTTATTCACCGTTTGATAAGGTTACGATAGTAAACGACCCGCTCAAGCTTGAAGGAACTAACAGCGGAAAGATCAATCTGTTCTATAACAGTACATGTTATGATCTGCCTGCAGATCCTACGGCAGAAGCATTCAAGCTTGCACAGGAGCAGGAATTACCTGCAAAGGATGATGACGAGACTCCTAAGCAGTATGTGGAAAGGTATATCAAGAAGACAGTCGGAACAGTTAAGGTTACCAGTAACATAAAAACGAAGGTGGCCGTGCCCTACAGAATAGAGTTATGGGGAACTGCATATAAGAAAAGGGCGGATGAATGGGTAAAAATATATGATGCTGACTATAATGCTATTCCCGGATCATGGTGGAACAACCCTATACACTATAATAACTTTGAGAGAAACTTTGATGTCGCAATTGACTCAAATAAAAAGGATTTCATAATAAAACGTTCCGGGAATGATCTTATGAACGAGCCGGTAGAAGGTGTGCAGACACCGATCACCAAAGGTTATCTTGCTGTTTGGTATGAAGGTTACAGCCAGCCCGTGTTCCAGAAGATAACCATACCCACCAAGCGCACGGCTCCTTCATATGTGCTTTCTGCTACGTCGACGAAGGAAAATGTGATAAATACCAAGGGCGTTTTCAGGGTTAAGCTTGTTGACAGCGCGACAAAGAAGAGGGTCACGGTAAAGAATAATACTTTAAATAACATACGGCTTACAAACTATGCTGCGTTTAAGGATCCTGTTACCATGGATGATAATGGAGTTATATTGTTACAGGCTCAGGATACCTTCCTTTCAGGGAAGAATTCCGCAAATATCAGGTTAAAGCGTAAGAACTGGAATGATGAAATGAAGCTTAAATATACGGTCAAATACGTTGAAAAGAAACCGACCGTTAAGTTTGAGTCAAAAACGGTTACGCTCAACTGTGCTTATTATAATCCATCCGTTACTACCAATATAATCCTGAACGAGCCCAACGCCGAAGTTGGCATTAAAGCGGGAACGCTCAAGAGAGTATCAGGCGATTCTGTTGAGGCGGATAAGATCGAAGTTAATACGGGTTCACTTACATCGACTGTGGATCCCGGCACCAAAACGCTGAAAATAGCACTTAAAGATCCGACGATCGTGCCCAATAAGGGTACATATAAGTTCTCATTTGTACCGACGTACAAATTAAAAGGCGGAGCCGCCATGGATCTTAAGAGGATAACACTTACCGTTAAGGTGATCGATAGCAGACCGACGGTTAAGTTCAGCAAAAAGGGCTATGCCTTTAATATGCTCAATGATCTGAGCAAGGATCAGGAACCCAAGACGGTCGTCACCATTGCTAAGCTGCCCAAGGGCGTAAAATACAAGGATGCGGCTACCTATGTAGATGTAAGCGGTGTTAAATTTGTTCCTGCATCAAAGAAGCCCACGGCTTTGCAGAACCAGATAGCAAATGAGCTTAAACTGAGCAGCATTACATACAATAAGGATACAAAGAAGTTTGAAGCTGCCGTTACATTGCCGAAGTCCTTTAATGCGACGTTCAATTACAAGTATTACGTGAACGGCATTAAGATATGCGGAACGACAATAAAGGACAAGAGCGTCAAGATAACAGTCAAGGGTGTTATTAAGGCACCGACGATATCGGTCAAGAAGAGTAAATCGATAAATACGGTCGATTACACGACGTTTGTAAAATGCGTACCTACGTTTAATAATCTTAAGGCGCCTGTGTTTGATGAAACTGCTATAGTTAAGGTGATAAATGCAGATGGAACGAGACCTGCATCCGACTATATCCAGGCCGTAAAGGATGAGAAGTTTGCAGAGAATGGTATAGTATATCTTAAGGCGATACATAAACACGGTCTGCCGAATCAACATTTTGAGATCCCGAATTGGGAATACAAGCTCAAGCTCGAATATACGCTTAAGAGCGGTGTGACCCTTAGATCGGAGACCATAACGTTCAAGCCCAAGCAGCTTCTTTCCGATATCAAGGTAACCGATAAGCAGTTAACACTGTATCAGGGCGTAACAGATGCTGCAGACGGTTCGACTTATACCAACAGAAGTGTAGGGACAAACCTTAAGAAGACTTCAAGGGTCAAGAACCACATATGTGATGTTAAGATAGCCAATGAAAATGTGATCGCTGTTAAGAAGGCATTTGAAGTTACATATGTTGATGATCCTGCGGAGATAGCCCGTTTCAATGACGGAAATGATCCATATAAAGATGTTACCTCAAGCTCATTGACTGCCGGTAAGGTGATCGTTACCTGTAAGTATCCTGAATTTGTAACCTCGGGCAAGGTTTATACCATTAAGCTTGAAGCCTTATATGACGGCCAGTTCTGGGAGAGGGATCAGTACGGTGTGCTTAAAAAGAACAAGGAAGGCAACGAAGTACTTACAAGAGGATCAACTTGTGAGGTTAATGTAGTGGTTTATAAGTAAAGTTAAGTAAATAAGTATCAGTAAGGTGTCGCCTCTGCATAATTTGTGCAGGGGCGATTTACTGTTGACATATAAAAAGAATAATGATAAGATATAAACAGTTAGCAATTGCTAACTATGAATAGATCATGCAAGAATCCTCTCTCTTCGATACAGGAACCTATGGCCTTTATTGGATGGAGAGGTATTCTCTGTCAGGACCTTTTTATCGAAACGAATACAGGAGGTTAAACGATGAAAGACTATTTGGAGATTGTTGATGTGCTCGGAAGGGAGATATTGGATTCGAGAGGCAATCCGACTGTAGAAGCAGAGGTTACGCTTGCAGACGGGACCATTGCATTGGGTACTGCACCTTCGGGGGCGTCGACGGGAGAATTTGAGGCGCTGGAACTCAGGGATGGTGATAAAGGAAGATATCTTGGCAAAGGTGTGACCAAAGCCGTTGAAAATATCA
>JAILHY010000166.1 GCA_024695575.1 Lachnospiraceae bacterium | reverse complement strand
CGTATACAGAAGTATCCCTTCTCAACTTGCTAAAGAAAATAAAAAATTCCAGTTTAATCAAATAGATAAAAATGCGCGTTCAAGGGAGTATACCGGTTGTATTGAATGGCTAAAGGACGCAGGAGTCATAACAGAATGCAGTTGTCTTCAATTTCCTGAACTTCCCCTGAAAGGCAATACAAATGAAAGTAAATACAAACTATATTATCCTGACACAGGTCTTCTTGTATCTGCGCTTGACGACGAGGCCCAGGAAGATTTGCGGACAAACAAGAACCTCGGGGTGTACAAAGGAGCTCTTTACGAGAATTTCGTAGCAGAAGCCTTTATTAAACAAGGACTTGGTCTGTTTTATTATAAAAAAGAAAACTCAACTCTTGAGGAAGATTTCTTTGTTAGATCAAAGAACGAGCTTATTCCTGTAGAAGTAAAATCCAATAGTGATCGTTCAAAATCATTATCATCACTTATACAGAATGAGAATTATCGCGACATTCGGCATGGAATAAAGCTTGGTGATTTTAATATAGGATTGGCAAATGGAATATACACATTCCCATATTTCTGCGCTTTTAAACTAAAGGAGTACCTGAAAAACTGGGATTCCAAGCTCCAACTGCGACGTAATGCCGAATTCAAGTTTTGATTATGAGGTGTAACGTTACTACCCAAGGTTTCGTACAAGCAGGACTACGCCTGAAATTATCAGCAGGATGATCACCAGTTTCTTTATGAGCTTTTCATTCATGACCGAAGCGCTCTTCATGCCTGCAAAGAGAGCAATGAGCATCACCGGGATCAGAAGAACGGTATGCTTTAAAGAATCAGGGGTGATAACACCGAGAACGCTGTATAGTACCAGCCTCACCGTATTTTCTGCCAGAAAGACCGCACCTATATTTGCTTTAAACTCTTCGCTTGTGTCCGTGATCCTTCCCACATATGCTGCCAAGAGTGCTCCTACTCCGAACAGGCCGCAAAGGATACCGGATACAAGACCTATAACAAACATAAGGGCCTTTGAGCCCTTTTTCTTTTGGGAATAATGCTCGCGAACAAGCATCTCGATACCGATAAAGATTATCACTGCTCCAAAGAAAGCCTTAAGAACCCTGATATCCGCATTCTTAAGAAGAATTGCGCCGGGTATGCTTCCCGCAAGGACCAGCACTATCACAGGCAGACAAAGCCTCGGCTTTAAATGCTTCCGAAACTTCCATGTCTGAATAAGATTGGGCGGGTAACCCAATATCAGCTCAACGGGCGAAATATCCACATTGGCAACACCGAATCCAAGGATCGATGTAAGTACCAGAGTGTTGGCAAACCCGCACAGTCCCTTTATGAAAAAAGCAGCCAGCGTGGCTACGATCCAAAGAATATACTCATTCATACATCATTTTTCTCGTTGAAAGAAGCGATTTCTTTCTTATGGAACCATTTGATCCCTGCGATACGTTTGCAGATAAGGTTAGCTAACACTGCAGCAATTCCGCCCACTATAACGCCCCCGATTATATCCGTGGGGTAATGCATCATCAGATAGTTACGGGACAGGCCCATGAGAACCACCAATATAAACGCAGTCCAGCTGTATTTCTTGTTAAATCTGATGAAAACAGATGTCATGATGGCCATTGTACAGGTGGTATGACCGCTGGGAAAAGAAGTTTCGCGATCGATATTTCCTCCGGCAAGTTCCCACCAGGATCTGTAAAGCTCACTTGCATCATAGGGACGAAGCCTTGCAATATTGGGTTTGATGGTAAAGTTTGTGACGATCAGGCCTATGGCCATGGCAGTTAACGCAGCGAATCCGCAAAGAGACACGTTCTTTGCCATGTCAGGATTCTTTGCCCTCACTGCAGGAATAAGAGGGATGAGCGCCATAAGCAGGGCTGCAACGATCATGAAAATTCCTTCATCCGCAAGCAGGGATATGAATCTGAAAAAGTAATTGGCAAAATAACCCGTGGACTCCCCAAGCTCATGCATGGCAGCGAGAATCCCGTTATCAAACACGTAAAAAGTCTTATCCAGCCAGCCGGCCATCAAAACAGCTCCCATTCAATCCCCCCCTTATCGCAAATATACAAGATAAAGAATGAATCCAAGGATTATGAAAATTCCGATACATGCAAGCAGCAGACCGTAGGAAAGGCTTCTTCTGAAGACCTTCATGGTTTCTTCCACTTCCATGTTTCGAAGTGCCATGTGTCGCTCTGTTGTATTTCTGACAACATGCTCACCCTTAAAGAAAGCCCGGAATACATCGATAGTCCTGCCCACCACGTGGGTAAGTATCGTACCTTCAACTCTCTCTGCGGGGAGGGGCGAATCTCTGAGTATAGTCTTACGAATCGCAAATACCAGGCCGTCTCCCATTTTGTCCATGATTCGTGCAACAAATCCCACTGTCAAAGGAAGCACCGACAAAAGAAGGGGCCTGTAAACCTTCGCTTCCAGATCAAGCCACTCAGGCCATATATCCCTGTAAACTTCTCCTTTGTTCAATGTAAGCGTTGTTACGGTAAAAAGAATAATACCGATGGCTACGGAGGTAAGCCCGCCCTTAAGTACCTCAAATTCAAGGAGCCCTGCATACTCCGCATTCGACAGAGGAAGATAAATCGAAGCTGCAAGTATCACGATGGAAGGAAGTATTACAGCAACAGCCTGTGCAGGGTTAAGGTAAGCCTTAGCAGGCATTTCTTTTACAGGCTTGTCTATGAAGAGGACCTTAAAGATCTTGGCCATGTAGCAAAGGGTCGCACCGCCTGAGATAAGGAAAACCCACTCCATAAAAGTCACAAGGGATGGATTAAAGGTGTGAGCGCATTCAACCAAAGCCTCGTGGATTATGCTTTTTGAATAATAGCCCATAAAGCCCGGGATACCTGCAAGTGAAACAGCCGCAAGAACGTATGGAATTGCAAGGGCCGGTTTCTTTTGGCCAAAGCCCTTAATATCGTTAAGGTTTAGAGCGTGAAGATTCTCAAATACCACGCCTGCAGTAAGGAAGACAACAAGCTTAACAAGAGTGTGGTTACTCATATGTATCACGGTTCCCACAAAGGCGATCTCCTCGCCGGAAGCAAAGGGCGTAACAGCACCTGCACCGATTCCCGTGAGCATGAAACCGATCTGGGAAACCGATGAGCATGCAAGGATCTTCTTTAAATTGACAGAGAAGATGGCTGTAACCGCTCCGATCACCATTGTGCAAAGTCCGATCACAAGGATAAAGAGCGCGAAACCTGAATCTCCCCGCATAAGGGTATTTCCTATGAACATGAT
>JAILHY010000147.1 GCA_024695575.1 Lachnospiraceae bacterium | reverse complement strand
GACATGATGGAAGAAAACAGGGCTATTCCCGTAGTTTCCAATGAGGTTGAAAACTGGCCCCAGGGTCCCGTGATCTCAGCCCGTTCCGCGATTCTTATGGATGCTGACACAGGTGCCATATTATATAATAAAGATTCCCATGTGCGCATGTATCCCGCCAGCACCACCAAACTCATGACTTCACTGCTGGTTATGGAGCATGAAGGCTCTAGCCTTAACGATCTTGTTGAAATTTCCTCTGCTGCCGTGGACCTTCCTTGGGATGCGTCTACAATTGACCTTGTTGCAGGCGATAAGATTACGCTTGAAGAGTGCCTTTACGCCATTCTTGTATGCTCTGCCAATGAAGTAAGTAACGCTGTTGCCGAATATGTAAGCGGAGACATCGATTCCTTTGTTAAGCTCATGAACAAGCGCGCCAAGGAGCTTGGATGCACCGATACTACCTTCGAAGATGCTCACGGATACTCAGTCAATAATCATATGACCACCGCCTACGATCTTGCTTTGATAGCAAAAGAAGCCTTTAAGAACGAGCTTCTTTGTAAGATGGCCCGTACCCCTTCCTACCACTGGTATCCTACTGAATACCAGGCTCAGGACATCGAATACGGTACCCATAACCTGTTTTTAAAGGGAACCTACGAATGCGAAGGTCTTGTGGGATCAAAGACCGGCTTTACGGATGAATCAAGGCAGGTACTTGTTACTGCTGCCGAACGTAACGGAATGCGCCTCATCGCCGTTGTTATGCAGGAGGAAACTCCCAATCAGTATATCGATACCCTTGCTTTGTTTGACTACGGATTTGCCAATTTCCAGTCTGTAAAAGTAAGTGAAGTCGAAAAACGATACTCTGTTGCTGACGAGGACTTTTTCCATTCCGATTCCGCTGTTTTCGGTGACTCCACTGCTTTATTCTCCATCGATAAAAATTCCACCGTGATCGTACCGAAGACCACGGATTTTACGGAGCTTTCTTCTTCACTTGTTTATGACAAAGAAAACCCTGACATCATCGGCTGCATCTACTACAGCTACCACGGTATTCCCCTTGGTAAGGCCGATGTCCTTCTTTCCAAAAAGAAGCAGGAAACCTTCGCTTTTGATTCCACGGATCCTAAAATAAAAGAAAATGAGCCCGATATCAAAGTCAATACCGAGCCCACCTTTATTTACGTAAATTACATCGTTTACGCTATTGTTATTCTTTTTGTCATCGTCTTCGTGACCGCAATGCTTGTCAAACTCATCAGCAATACTCATTTCGCAGGTCAGAAGCACAAGAGGAAAAGAAAGAAACCTTCATCTTCGTATCTGGATCTTTGATTATTCGTCCTCGTCACTCATGTTGTCGAAGCGGGTGTCTTCTTTGTCTACCGTATCGTCGTCAAAGCCTCCGATAAACTCATCTGCTTCGACTGTTCCGACATCGATATCCTCTACGTTATCGTATTCTCTGTCACCGTCTGAGATCTTTTCACGAACCTTAGCAATCTTGGCAACACTTACGCCTTCATCCATTCTGAATAAGGTAACGCCGGAAGTGATCCTGCCTATGGAGCGTACATCTTTCATGGGAATCTGGATTATGACACCACCGTCAGTGATCATCATGATCTCATTTTCGTCTGTAACGGCTTTAACTCCCACAACATCACCGGTCTTCTCGGTGATCCTGTAGCATTTCACGCCCTTACCTCCACGTTTCTGAACCTTGAATTCCGAAAGTTCCGTTCTTTTGCCCATTCCTTTGGAAGATACGATAAGAAGTGAGTCTCCCTGGTGGTCAAGCTGCATTCCGATGATCTCATCCTGATCCTCAAGGTTCATACCGATAACACCCATGGAGGTACGGCCGGTAGCTCTTACATCGGTTTCAAGGAAGCGGATGCACATACCGTCCTTGGTTACAAGGAATATATGGGTATCCTTGTCAGTGGATTTAACCTCGATAAGCTCGTCATCATCACGCAAATTGATGGCTGCAAGGCCGTTCTTACGAACGTTTGCGAATTCGATGATGGGAGTCTTTTTAACAATACCCTTCTTAGTGACCATAAAGAGATTGCGGCCCGCATCATAATCCTTAACGGGTATGATGGCGCTTATCTTCTCACCGGGATTCAGTTGCAGCAGATTGATAATAGCCGTTCCGCGGGCTGTTCTGCCGGCTTCGGGGATCTCGTAGGCCTTAAGTCTGTAAACCCTTCCGAAACTGGTAAAGAACATTACATAGTGATGAGTACTTGTCATGAGAAGATCCTCGATATAGTCCTCATCTATGGTGTTCATTCCCTTAATTCCCTTGCCGCCTCTGTGCTGGGACTTGAAATTGTCCACGGTCATACGCTTGATATAACCAAGACTTGAAAGGGCGATAACGGTGTTTTCGTTGGGAACAAGGTCTTCGTTGCTGATGTCATATTCATCAACACCGATGGCACTCTTTCTGTCATCGCCGTACTTGTCGGCTATTTCGGTAATTTCGTCTTTGATTACATTTAAAAGAAGCTTCTCGTCAGCAAGGATAGCTTTCAGTCTTTCAATAAGTTTAACGAGTTCGGCATGTTCATTTTCAAGCTTTTCTCTTTCCAAACCGGTAAGAGCACGAAGACGCATGTCAACGATTGCCTGAGACTGAACATCTGTAAGACCGAAGCGCTCGCTTAATTTTTCTTTTGCCTCGGCTGTATTGGCGCTATGTCTGATAATATTGATAACTTCGTCGATATTATCAAGAGCAATGAGCAAGCCCTGTAAAATGTGGTCTCTTTCTTCGGCCTTGTTTAATTCAAACTTGGTGCGGCGTCTAACCACATCCTCCTGATGCTTAAGGTAATACTCAAGCATTTCAAGGAGATTAAGGACCTTCGGCTCATTATCCACAAGTGCAAGCATAATTACGCCGAATGTATCCTGAAGCTGTGTATGCTTGTATAACTTGTTAAGAACGATATTTGCGTTAACATCTCTTCTTAATTCGATGACAACGCGCATACCTTCACGGCTTGATTCGTCGCGAAGATCCGTGATTCCGTCGATACGTTTTTCTTTAACAAGCTCGGCGATCTTTTCAACGAGCTTGGATTTGTTAACAAGATAAGGAAGCTCCGTAACGATGATACGGCTCTTTCCGTTAGCCATGGTCTCGATATTGGTAACGGCTCTGACATAGACCTTGCCGCGGCCTGTACGATAGGCCTCCTCCGCTCCGCGCTTACCAAGGATAACTCCGCCTGTGGGGAAATCGGGAGCAGGAACGATCTTTAAGATCTCATCAATCGTTGTTTCTCTGTTTTCTTCAACTTTGTTGTCGATGAGCTTAACTACTGCAGCCACTACCTCGCGAAGGTTGTGAGGAGGGATATTGGTAGCCATACCTACGGCAATACCGGTTGTTCCGTTTACAAGGAGATTCGGATATCTGGAAGGAAGAACAACGGGTTCTTTTTCCGTGTCATCAAAGTTTGGAACGAAATCTACGGTATCCTTGTTAAGATCCGCAAGAAGTTCCATGGAAATCTTGGAAAGACGTGCCTCGGTATAACGCATTGCAGCTGCGCCGTCTCCGTCAACGGAACCAAAGTTTCCGTGTCCGTCGATAAGCGGATAACGCATGCTCCAGTCCTGAGCCATGTTTACCAATGATCCGTAAATGGAAGAGTCGCCGTGGGGGTGATATTTACCCATGGTATCACCGACGATACGGGCACTCTTACGGTGAGGCTTGTCAGGTCCGTTGTTAAGCTCTATCATGGAATAAAGAACACGGCGCTGAACAGGCTTAAGACCGTCTCTTACATCGGGAAGCGCACGGGCGGCAATTACGCTCATGGCATAATCGATGTAAAATGTTTCCATTCTTTCTTTTAAATCTACCTCGTGGACCTTGTCCACTCCGGTAACATTATCAAAAATCTGATCGTCCATTAGTCTTATCCTTTAAGTAATATCAAGGTTTTTAACAAACTTGGCGTTCTCTTCGATAAATTCACGCCTGGGTTCAACCTTGTCACCCATTAAAGTAGTAAATGTAAGGTCAAGCTCTGACTGAGCTTCATCATCCATGGTAACCCGTAAAAGAATCCTGTTTGCGGGATCCATGGTGGTTTCCCAAAGCTGGTCGGCATCCATCTCACCAAGACCTTTGTAACGCTGGATCTTGTTGTTCTGATCTCTTCCGACTTCGGAAAGGATCTTGTCCAATTCCTCATCCGAATATGCATACCAGACATTGTTGTTCTTTTTGAGCTGATAAAGAGGCGGTTTGGCAAGATATACATAACCCTGCTTTATAAGCTCCGGCATAAATCTGAAGAGGAACGTAAGCAAAAGTGTTGAAATATGAGCTCCGTCCACATCGGCATCGGTCATCAGGATGATCTTGTGATATCTTAATTTGCTGATATCAAAATCATCGTGGATTCCGGTTCCGAATGCCGTGATCATTGACTTGATCTCTTTGTTAGCGTAGATCTTGTCAAGACGGGCCTTTTCTACGTTTAAAATCTTACCTCTCAAAGGAAGGATGGCCTGAGTCGCACGGTTTCTTGCGGTCTTTGCTGACCCTCCCGCGGAATCTCCCTCAACTATGTAGATTTCGCAGTTTTCAGGATTTCTGTCGCTGCAGTCTGCAAGCTTACCGGGAAGAGCACCTATATCAAGTGCTGTCTTTCTGCGGGCAAGTTCCTTAGCCTTACGGGCTGCTTCTCTTGCGCGTTGAGCGGTAATTGATTTCTCGCAGATGGTCTTTGCCACATCGGGATTCTGCTCAAGATAGTAGGTAAGTTTCTCTGAAAGAAGGCTGTCTACCGCACCTCTTGCCTCGGAGTTTCCGAGTTTCTGCTTGGTCTGACCTTCAAACTGAGGATCCTCGATCTTGACACTTATGATCGCTGTAAGGCCTTCTCTTAAGTCTTCACCTGAAGGGTTCTGCTCGTTATCCTTAAGGAGCTTCTGAGCTCTTGCATAATCATTGAATGTCTTGGTTATGGCATTTCTGAAGCCCTGAAGATGTGTACCGCCTTCAGGAGTGCTTATATTATTTACAAAAGTAAATACGCTTTCGTTGTACGAATCGTTGTGCTGGAAGGCAACTTCAACATATACGTTGTTTCTGGTGCCTTCGAAATAAAGAATGTCTTCGTAAAGAGGAGTTTTGCTTCGGTTAAGGTACTGAACATACTCCTTGATACCGCCTTCATAGCAGTATTCCACGTATTTCTTGCGTTCAACGGACTTTTCTGAATCCGAAAGAGTCTGGAAAGTTTCGGGTCTTTCGGTCTCATCCTTACCGTCTGCAGCTTCTTTGGCCTCCTCAATCATACTGTCGGTGACCAAAGCCTTGGCATGCTCATCATCACGGTCATCTCTTAAAGAGATCTTAAGTCCCTTGGTAAGGAATGCCATTTCTCTCAAACGGGCCTTGATTATATTGAAATCAAAGATGGTCGTTTCCGTAAAAATAAGCTTGTCAGGGAAGAATGTAACGCTGGTACCGGTTTCACCTTCGGGACATTCGCCGATAACTTTCAGGGGATACATGGTCTTTCCGCGTTCAAAACGCTGTTTATAAACCTTACCGCCCTGCTTAATAGTAACTTCGAGCCACTCGGAAAGTGCATTAACTACGCTGGCACCTACTCCGTGAAGTCCACCGGATACCTTGTATCCTCCACCTCCGAATTTACCGCCGGCATGAAGAATTGTAAATACAACTTCAACGCCCGTAACTCCGGCTTTGTGATTGATACCTGTAGGGATTCCTCGACCGTTATCCGTTACGGTAAGCGAATTATCAGGATTAATAACTACTTCGATATGATTACAAAAACCTGCAAGTGCTTCGTCTACGGAGTTATCCACTATTTCGTAAACCAGATGATGGAGTCCGCGACTTGCGGTGGTTCCTATATACATTCCGGGACGCTTACGAACTGCTTCAAGTCCTTCAAGTATCTGAATCTGGTCGGCGCCATATTCGTTCGTAACTTCAGTGTTACCCATGTTTCCTCCAAAGTTTAATTTACATTTCCGTTTATTACATTTATTACTTTATCTATTGCAAAATTATCTTTAACCAGATCGTCAAGTCCGGTGCAGGTGATAA
>JAILHY010000134.1 GCA_024695575.1 Lachnospiraceae bacterium | reverse complement strand
AGAAGGCCAAAGCGATAAAGAAGCTGTAGAAAATGCTATAGATGATTGTGTATCAAAGGGTATACTGGCAGAGTTTTTTAAAAGAAGACGAAACGAGGTGACCAAGGTTATTATGATCGATATGACATTTGAAGCCCGTGAGAAACTGATACGTGAGGAAGAACGCGCGGAGGGACGAGAAGAAGGACTAGAGCAAGGACGAATCAAGGCATTGGCTCAGATGCTGTCTCGTGGAGGAACAGAGGAAGATCTTAAAAGATTTCATGATGCCTCTGAAGATGAGATTAAGCTGGCCAAGCAGGAACTGTTGACTGTCAGGTAACTTGTTCCCTGCAGGATTTCTCATCGAAGCAGGCTGGACAGAAGACGGTATAGCATTCTACGCAAGATAAAAGCTTTCTTCCAAGGAATCATCAATGGCTCTCCGAGTAACATCGGGGAGCCGTTTTTGATTGCATTTTCTTTTTCCGGTTTGACTTATTCCCACGTTTAATATATACTGATTTACTCGTAAGTGTTATACTCTATAAAGCAATGAAAGCGACAGTTTTGCAGGCAGACAAGCACTGGAGGCAACAACCGGTATGAAATGGATCAAATATCGAATCAAGACAATAACCGAGGCTGAGGACATCCTGGTCAGCAATCTCTATGACATCGGCATTGAGGGAGCCCAGATCGAGGACAAGGTTCCCCTTACACCTCTTGAAAAAGAAGCCATGTTCGTCGATATTCTGCCTGACATGCCGGTGGATGATGATGTGGCATACTTAAGCTGCTTTATCGAGGATGACGGCAAGGTAGACAGGGATAAGATCCTGGCAGACATTGAGGCAGTGCTTAAGGAAACCTCAGAATATATGGACATCGGTGCAGGTACCGTCAAGGTATCAGAGACCGAAGACGTTGATTGGATCAACAACTGGAAGCAGTATTTCCACCAGTTCACAATAGATGACCTTCTTGTGATCCCTTCCTGGGAGGAGGTTAAACCCGAGGATAGGGATAAGAAGATCCTTCACATCGATCCCGGTACAGCATTCGGAACCGGCATGCACGAAACTACCCAGCTTTGCATCCGCGCAATCAAGAAGCATCTGACACCCGAGACCCGCATACTGGATGTGGGAACCGGATCCGGCATTCTTTCCATTATCGCCCTTATGTATGGGGCCAAAGAAGCCGTGGGTACAGACCTGGACCCTTGTGCCATCCCTGCGGTTGCCGACAACAAAGCTAACAACGGTATTCCTGAAGACAGTTTCAAGGTTATGATCGGCAATATCATCTCCGACAAGGCCGTGCAGGATGCGGTGGGATATGAGTGCTATGACATAGTGGTAGCCAATATTCTTGCGGATGTGCTGGTGCCTCTTACTCCTGTTATCGTGCATCAGATGAAACCCGGAGCGATTTACATAACATCAGGAATCATCAATTCCAAAGAACAGGAAGTCCGCAAAGCCATGGAAGCCGCAGGTCTTACTGTAGAAGCTGTTGACTACCAGGGCGAATGGGTCGGAATAACCGCCAGACGATAGGAATCCCATCAGGGAAACAAATATGGAAATCTACTTGGATAACTCCGCCACCACCCGTGTTTATCCCGAGGTGGCGGCTCTCATAAACAAAATAATGCTTGAGGATTACGGCAATCCTTCCAGTGCCCATTTTAAGGGCCTTCAGGCCGAAACTTACGTTAAAACGGCAAGGAAGCAGCTGGCAACCGCTCTTAAGGTTAAGGAAAAAGAGATTCTTTTTACTTCAGGCGGAACCGAATCCGATAACTTAGCCATAATCGGGGCGGCACGGGCCAATCACAGGGCAGGTAAGCACATCGTCACCACCAGGGTCGAGCACCCTGCCGTTCTTAAGACCTTCGAATACCTTGAAAAAGAAGGCTTTGAGACCGATTATCTCGGCGTCGATGAAATGGGCAGGATCAGCCTTGATGAGCTAAAGAGTAAGCTTCGAAGCGACACCATCCTTGTTTCAATAATGCACACCAATAACGAGGTGGGATCGGTGCAACCCATCGCCGAAGCGGGACAGCTTATCAAATCGGTAAATCTGGGAACCCTCTTTCATGTGGACGCGGTTCAGGGTTTCGGTAAAGCGGAGATCTACCCTTCGAAGATGCACATAGACATGCTTTCCATAAGCGGTCACAAGATCCACGGCCCCAAGGGTATCGGCGTTCTGTATGTGGGAGAGAAGGTTAAGCTTCAGCCCATATCATACGGCGGAGGCCAGCAGGACGGAATGCGTTCGGGAACCTTAAACGTTCCGGGAATAGCGGGTATCGGTCTTGCGGCTGAGATGATAAATGGAAACCTTTCTGACAAAAGGAACAGGCTCTATGACTTGAAGGCTTTCTTTTTGCAGGAAATAAGCGCTGCAGAGGGGATTAAGGTTAACGGCTGTAAGCATAATGAGGACGGAAGCTACGCTGTTACCGAGACAGCGCCCCACATCATTAATATATCTGTTAACGGTCTACGAAGCGAAGTGATGCTCCACGCTCTGGAAGATAAGGGAATATACGTGTCGGCGGGAAGTGCCTGCAGCAGTCACAGCAAGCACGAGTCATCTACGCTGAAGGCCATGGGCGCAACGGCCGAGGAAATGGACGGAGCTCTTCGAATAAGCATGTCCGAGGACACGACCAAAGAGGAACTGGCGGAGACCATAGCGGCCATCAGGGAGATCAAGGACAAGTTCGGCCGTTTTGTGCGAAGATAGCAGTACGTGCAGCAATTGTAACCACAAGCAAAGGAATCTTATATGTTTTCATCTTTTATGATCAAATACGCCGAGATTGGCGTTAAAGGCAAGAACAGATACATTTTCGAGGATGCTCTGGTGCATCAGATCAAACTTGGACTTAAGAACTGCCCGGGAACCTTTAAGGTGACCAAGACTCAGGGCCGTATCTTCGTGGATACGGAGGGCGAGTTTGACTACGACGAGACCATCGCAAGACTTAAGCGCGTGTTCGGTGTGTGGGGTATCTGCCCCATGGTGCGCCTTGAGGATATGGATCCCGACAGCCTTTGCGAGGAAGCGGTCAAGTATTTCGGTGCGGTCTATCCCGACAGGAACAAGACCTTTAAGGTTAACGCAAGGCGTTCCCGCAAGTCCTATTCCATAGATTCCATGGAACTTAATGCCAAGGTGGGCGAAGCCTTACTCAAGGCCTATCCGGAGCTTAAGGTAGACGTTCACAATCCCGAGATCGCACTCACCGTGGAAGTAAGAGAGCAGATCTTCCTTTATTCTGAGATAATTCCCGGTCCCGGCGGCCTTCCCATCGGAACCAACGGCAAGGCTATGCTGTTACTTTCCGGTGGTATCGATTCCCCCGTTGCAGGCTGGATGATCGCCAAGCGCGGAGTCAAGATCGACGCGGTTTATTTCCATGCGCCCCCTTACACAAGCGAGCGCGCCAAGCAGAAGGTTGTGGACCTTGCCAAGTATGTGTCCCGCTACACAGGTCCCATCAATCTTCACGTGATCAATTTCACGGATATCCAGCTTTACATCTATGAGCAGTGCCCTCATGACGAGCTTACCATCATCATGCGTCGTTACATGATGCGTATTGCGGAGACCATTGCCAAAGAAAACGAATGCCAGGGCCTTATCACCGGCGAGAGCATCGGTCAGGTTGCAAGCCAGACCACACATTCCCTGCTTGTTACCAACGACGTTTGCGAGCTTCCCGTGTTCAGACCGCTTATCGGTTTCGACAAGGAAGATATAGTGACCATCTCAAAGAAGATTGACACCTATGAGACAAGTGTCCTTCCCTACGAGGACTGCTGCACCATATTTGTGGCCAAGCATCCCGTTACCAAGCCCCTTCTTTCTGCTATTAAGCGCCATGAGGAGAGCCTTTCCGAAAAGATAGACGAAATGGTGAAGACTGCTCTTGATACAAGAGAGATCATAGAAGTAATGCCCGATTAAAGGGCGACCCATAAAAATGGGCAAAAAAATACCGAAAGACGATTCTTTCGGGAAATTAAGAGGTTGAAGTATTCACAATAGTTAATGTTCTATAATGCTGGGGCGCCAATCAGGCGCCCCGCCTGTTGATAAATCTTAGAGCATGTAGGGCTTTAAAGTCTCAAGAACTTCCTCAGCGCCGCCTTCAGCATGGATGTTGAGGTCGATAGGCTTGGAAAGATCAAGTGAGAAGATACCCATGATTGACTTGGCATCGATTACGTATCTGCCTGATACAAGATCAAAATCGTAATCAAACTTGGTGATGTCGTTAACAAAGGACTTAACCTTATCGATGGAATTTAAAGAAATCTGAACTGTTTTCATTGGTGTATACCTCCTTAAGTTGACTTCAACCTTCCTGTTAATCATATTGAAAACAAGCGCATTTGTCAATGATAAATGCTTAACAAATAATCTCGGAGAAAAGATGAAAACAGTAGCATTTCACAATCTGGGCTGTAAGGTTAACGCATACGAAACTGATATAATGTTACAAAAATTTGTGGAAAACGGTTTCTGCGTTGTGCCATTTACCCAAAAAGCTGACATCTATGTTATAAATACCTGCACAGTTACGAGCATTGCGGATCATAAGAGCCGTCAGATGTTACACCGTGCAAAAGAAAAAAATCCCGAAGCTGTAGTCATCGCCGTAGGCTGTTATGTTCAGACCGATACCGAGAGAGTGATCAATGATCCTGCCGTGGATATCGCTATAGGTAACAACAGAAAGTCCGAAGTTGTTGAGATCCTCAAAGAATATCTTAACGATCGCGAAGGCGGCAAGGCAGGAGGTAAGGCACCGGAATCCACGGCTCTTTCCGATGTCATCGATATCAACAAACCCTGCGAATATGAGGATATGAGCCTTACGGAAACCGCAGACCGCACCAGAGCTTATATCAAGATCCAGGACGGCTGCAACCAGTTTTGTTCATATTGCCTTATCCCTTATGCCAGAGGCCGCGTTCGAAGCAGGGATATGGACGACATAATCAGCGAAATAAAGACCATTTCCGCTAAAGGCTACGAGGAAGTGGTGCTTACGGGCATACACGTAAGTTCCTACGGTATCACCGACCCCAACGATCTTTCCCAGAATAAGCTGTCAGAGCTTCTTTGTCGCATTCAGGAAATAGATTCGGTCAAAAGGATCCGCCTAAGTTCCCTTGAACCCCGTGTGGTAACGGATTCTTTTGCAAAGACCATAGGAGGACTCGATAAGCTCTGTCCCCATTTCCATCTGTCCCTTCAGTCGGGATGCGATGCCACCCTTAAGCGCATGAACCGCCATTACACTTCCGCTGAGTTTGCCGAGGGCGTGGAGAGGTTACGGGCTGCATTTACGGATCCTGCCATCACTACGGACATCATCGTGGGCTTTCCGGGAGAGACGGCGGAGGAGTTTGAGGATTCGTTTTCTTTTGCCGAGAGGATCGGATTCTACGAAATGCACATCTTTAAATATTCAAAAAGAAAAGGCACGGTGGCCGCAACGTTACCAAATCAGGTAAGGGATGAGGACAAGAGCCTTCGAAGTGACCGCATGATAGAGCTTGGAAACAGACTTTCCGCGGATTTTCGTAAGAGATATCTGGGCAAGGTACGGCCCGTTCTTTTTGAAGAAGAAAAGAAACTTAAAGGCGGGCGCTATGTCATCGGGCATACGCCTGAATACATTAAAGTCGCGGTTCCTGCGGAAAATGACAAAAGTATCAGAAACCAGATCCTGCCGGTAGAGCTTGGGGGATTTATAACAGACGACATAATGGCAGGTAAGATTTGCTAATAACTTGAAAACTGATGAGTGATAGGATATTATAGTAATTAGGACTTTGGATAGTAGGGGGACAGATATGCCGGACATTAGCGAAACTCAATTTTTTAAGGTAGAGCAGGAGAAATCGATCACTCCTTCTGAATTGCTCGAGAAGGTTTTCAAAGCCAATAAGGAAAAGGGATACGATCCCATCAACCAGATCACCGGGTATCTTGTATCCGATGATCCCACATATATCACTTCTCACAACGATGCACGCAAGATCATCAGACGTCTTGAAAGAGACGAGATCATCGAGGAACTTTTGCGCGCATACGCTGAGCAGAACGGATGGATGTAATGCGATATCTCGGACTGGATTTTGGTTCAAAGACTGTGGGGGTCGCCGTGAGCGACCCCTTAAACATTACCGCGCAGGCTCTTGAGATAATCAGGCGCCAGCGTGAGGATAAATTAAGGCAGACCCTTGCCCGTATAGAGGAGATAATCTTAGAATATTCCATTACGGATATCGTGTTGGGTTATCCTCTCAACATGGATGAGACGGAAGGGGAGAGAGCGAAGCTTTCCCTTGAATTTAAAGATAAGCTCGAGCGCAGGACCGGGCTTCCCGTTCACATGTGGGACGAGCGCCTTACCACCGTGGAAGCCGACGAGATCATGAGCGAAGTCGGGATCAAACAGAAGGACCGCAAAGCTTACGTTGACATGATCGCAGCCCAGGTAATATTAGAAGGATACATGAATTATGGAAAAGATAACATTTGCCGGCAATGACGGCGACAATATAGATTTTTACGTTATAGAAAAAACCACCCTTGGCGGTGTTGATTATATGTTGGTCACAGAATCTGAAGACGGAGACTCCGACGCGTACGTGCTCAAGGACGTTTCTTCTTCCACGGATTCGGAAGGAATTTACGAGATAGTGGATGATGAGACGGAACTTGATGCAGTAGGTCAGGTCTTCGCACAACTCCTGGACGACATAGAAATACAATAGGAGGATTGTTTGAAAAAAGAAGAAAAGAAACCTGTTTCAGCCCTTAAGATCATACCTTTGGGAGGGCTGGAGCAGATAGGAATGAACATTACTGCCTTCGAGTACGGAGACAGTATAGTTGTGGTGGACTGCGGTCTGGCATTTCCCGAGGATGACATGTTCGGTATCGATCTTGTTATCCCGGATGTAACATATCTGAAAGAGAATATAGACAGGGTTAAGGGCTTTGTCATCACCCATGCCCACGAGGATCATATAGGAGCGCTTCCTTATGTGCTTCGCGACATCCCGGTGCCGATCTATGCCACCAAGCTTACCATAGGTATCATCGAGAGCAAGCTTAAGGAGCACGGAGATCTTTTAAGCCACGTAAAAAGAAAGGTCGTGAAATTCGGCCAGTCCATTAACTTAGGCGAGCTTCGTATCGAATTTATCAAGACCAACCATTCCATAGTGGATGCGGCTTCGCTGGCAATATTCTCACCTGCGGGCGTTGTGGTACACACGGGTGATTTCAAGGTTGACTACACTCCCGTATACGGTGATTCCATCGACCTTGAGCGTTTTGCCAACCTTGGAAAGAAGGGTGTGCTTGCACTCCTTTGCGATTCCACCAATGCGGAGCGTCCCGGCTTTACGCCTTCGGAACGTACCGTGGGCAAGACCTTTGATACCATATTCAACGAGCACAGGAACAGCAGGATAATAATCGCTACCTTTGCTTCAAATGTTGACAGAGTTCAGCAGATCATCAATACTGCGAATTTCTATGGCCGCAAGGTTGTGGTGGAAGGCCGCAGCATGGTCAATATAATGGATATCGCCGAGACTCTCGGACGTATTTCCATACCGGAAGAGACCTTGATCGAATCTGATCAGGTCAAGAACTACCCGCCGGAGCGTACCGTTGTCATCACTACGGGAAGCCAGGGTGAAAGTATGGCGGCTCTTTCAAGGATGGCCAACGGCACACATAAGAAGGTTGCCATCCGCCCCGGGGATCTTGTTGTTTTTTCTTCAAATCCCATCCCCGGCAACGAGAAGGCTGTCACCAGGATAATCAACGAGCTTCTTTTAAAGGGAGCGGACGTAATATTCCAGGATGCCCACGTTTCGGGACACGCCTGCCAGGAGGAGATCAAGCTGATCTATTCCCTTGTGCAGCCAAGATACGCGATCCCCGTGCACGGCGAGTACAAGCACCGCAAGGCTCAGGCCAGACTTGCAGAGCAGTTAGGGGTGTCCAAAGAAAACATTCTCATGCTCAAATCAGGTGATATACTTGAACTGAGCGAGGAAAGTGCCAAAGTTTCCGAACACATCAACTGCGCACCCGTCTATGTTGACGGCCTTGGCGTAGGTGACGTGGGAAATGCGGTATTGCGTGAGCGCCAGCGTCTTTCTGAAAGCGGTATAGTGGTGGCTACTATAGCTGTTGACAGTTATTCAAACATGCTCGTCAGCGGCCCCGAGCTTTTCACCAAAGGCCTTGTATATGAAAAAGAATCTGACGAGCTCCTTGACGAAGCAAGAGAGGAACTCACAAGCGCACTGGTTGAAGCCTTTGACAGAGGAACTTCCGACTGGGGCAAGCTTAAGTCCGTTATGAAAGACTCCGTTTCCGATTATTTCTGGCGTAAGAACAAAAGAAGACCCATCGTGCTGCCCATCATCATGAGCGTGTAAAGGAAGGATATACCATGAGCGATTTATCAAGCCTTAGCAAGCATGTTGTTGACATTTTTAAATCGACGGTAGAATATAATGATTACAGGATCCTGCTGGACAGAATTAAAGAGGAACCCCGTCTTTATGACAGAGTCCTTGAATACCGCAGGAAAAACTTTAATATCCTGCAGGATGATATCGAGGACGATATCGCACAGATGGATGATCTCGTGAACGAGTACGATGATCTTCTGGGCAATCCTTTGGTCAATGATTTTATCACGGCCGAAGCTGCTTTTTGCAAAATGGTGCGTGATTTTACCACAAGCGTTACCGACGAATTGGAGTTTGATATATGAACGTGAAACAGGTGCTTGGTACGGTGCTTTCGGCGCTTATCAAGATCGCTGCCCTTATTTGGGTCATTAACTTTATTTATTCCAAAACACTCTCAGCCTATGAGTTTGGCTACAGGGTATTCAGGGAGGAAGCAATTTCTCCCGCTCCCGGAAGGGAGATAACCGTATCCGTTACGGAGGGCAAGTCAAACCGTGACATAGCCAAGATCCTTGAAGAAAAGGGCCTTGTGAGAGATGCGAATCTGGCGTTTGTTCAGATTCTTTGTTCCGAATACAGAACAGAACTTAAGCCGGGAGTATATACTTTGAACACGGCTATGACCATAGACGAGATGCTTAAGGTCATGGCACCTGTGAGCGAGGATTCGGACGGAGGGTCGGACTGATGATAGTTGACGAGAGAATGCGGGCATTTATTAATTCTTTTGCGACTCCGGATTCACCTGAGCTTGCCGAACTCGAGCGATATTCATTAGAAACCAATGTGCCTATCATACGCAAGGAGATGCAGACATTCATCAAGTTTCTTTTGGCTGTTAAGGAGCCGAAGAACATCCTTGAAGTCGGAACGGCCATTGGTTTTTCTGCGTGTTTGATGGCGGAGAACACACCTACGGAAACCACCATCACCACCATCGAGAAATTTGAAAAAAGAATCCCGGAAGCAAGGGAAAACTTCAGGAAACTTGGATTTTCCAACAGAATCACCCTTATAACCGGCGATGCGACTCTCATACTTACCCAGCTCATGGAGCCCTATGATTTCATATTCATGGACGCTGCCAAGGGCCAGTACATCAACTTCCTGCCGGATGTTATGAGGCTTTTGAAGCCCGGCGGGATCCTGCTTTCTGATAACGTTATGCAGGAAGGGGACATTCTTGAGTCCAAGTTTGCGGTAGAAAGGCGTAACCGCACCATTTATAAGCGCATGCGGGATTACCTTTATGAGCTGACACATTCGGATGAACTGACGACTACGATACTGCCTCTTGGAGATGGCGTGACGGTTAGTGTAAAGAGATAAGAGAAACAAATTTATGAACAAACCTGAATTACTGATCCCCGCAGGGGGTCCGGAAACGTTAAAGACCGCAGTAAGATACGGCGCGGATGCGGTGTACATGGGCGGTGAGGCATTCGGACTTCGTGCCAAGGCTGACAATTTCACAACCTCTCAGATGGCAGATGCCATCAACTATGCCCATTCCCACGGCGTTAAGGTTCACGTTACGGCCAATATCCTGGCTCATGATGCGGACCTTGTTGATGCGGACGCATATTTTGAGGAACTTAAAGAACTTAAGCCGGATGCGCTGATCATTGCGGATCCCGGTATGTTTACCCGCGCCCGCAGGATCTGCCCTGAGATCGACATACATGTGTCCACTCAGGCCAACAACACCAATTCCGATACCTTCAATTTCTGGTATGCTCAGGGCGCCAAGCGTGTGGTTGCCGCAAGAGAGCTTTCTTTGGCGGAGATAAAGAATATAAGAGCCAACGTTCCTGCGGACAAGGAGATCGAAAGTTTCATACACGGAGCAATGTGTATCTCGTATTCCGGAAGGTGTCTTCTCAGCAACTATTTTACCGGGCGGGATGCCAACCACGGAGAGTGCACCCATCCCTGTCGCTGGAAATATGCGGTAGTGGAGGAACAGCGCCCCGGACAGTATCTCCCTGTTTACGAAAATGAGCGAGGAACCTTTATTTTTAATTCCAAGGATCTTTGCATGATCGAGCATATTCCGGAGCTTGTGGATGCCGGGATTGATTCCTACAAGATCGAAGGCCGTATGAAGACGGCACTTTACGTTGCCACCGTAGCTCGTACTTACAGATGTGCCATAGACGATTATTTTGAATCACCCGACAAGTACAAAGAAAGACTTCCCTGGTACCGCGAGGAGATCGCAAAGTGTACCTACAGACAGTTCTCCACGGGATTTTATTTTGGCAAGCCCAATGAGGAATCACAGGTTTACGACAGTAACACTTATG
>JAILHY010000037.1 GCA_024695575.1 Lachnospiraceae bacterium | reverse complement strand
GGTAAGGTGCAGGTTCATCATAACAATGTAGGTAGGTATCATACCGCCAGAAAACAGCATGGTAAAAAGAAGGAAGTATGATAAAAAGTTACGTCCGGGCATCTCCCACTGTATAAGGACATATGCACCAAGAGTGGAAAGCATAAGACCTACGAAGGTACCACTTAAGGTAACCAGCACGGAAATAAGAAAAGGTCTGTAAAGATCCGCACGGGAAAGGGCCATCTTATAAGCTTCCAGAGTAAATCTCTTGGGAAGGAATGAAAGTCCGTAACCGGAGGTCGCGTCAAAGGAATCCACCAGTACTTTCCAGATGGGAAGCAGGATCAATATTGAAATTATTATGAAAATAACGCAATTGACAATGTCAAAAGGCTTAATCTTATTCTTTTTCTTCTGATATGCAGCTGTAGCAGCCATATTGCTTCCCTCCTTTCTATACTATTCCGCGTCCGCGAACCTTCTTACTTGCCTTGTTGCAGACAAGAACAAGAACGCAGGCAACTAAAGACTTAAACAATCCAACCGCAGTGGTGTATCCGTAGTTAGGCGTACCGGATGAGAAGGACTCTCTGTAGATAAGGGTCTGGATTACATCCGAAGTATCGTAAACCGAAGGATTGTACATAACGAATACTGATTCAAACAGGTTCATTACCTTGGCAAGATTGAGGATCAATACTGTGATGATAGTGTTGGCCAATGCAGGCATCGTAATAAATCTCATCTTGTCAAAACGGTTGGCTCCGTCAATATCCGCAGCCTCGTATAATTCAGGGCTGATACCGGAGAGTGTCGCCAGGAACAGGATTGTGCCCCAGCCTGTGTCCTTCCACAGGTTTACAACATAGTAAACACCGCGCCAGAGACTGTTGTTTGTAAGGAAGTTGATCCTTTCGTCTATAAGACCCCAGTTTAAAAGAAGGGTATTTAAAAATCCCGACTCATTGGCTGAAAGAACCATCTTGAATATCGAAGCTACAACTACCCACGACATAAAGTGAGGAAGATAGATGATGGTCTGTACCGTCTTCTTGAAATGGATGTTACGCATCTCATGCAAAAGAAGTGAGATCACAACCGCCGCAAAGGTATTCATAAGAAGCTTGATAACCGAAAGAGAAAGCGTATTGGTAAACGCTCTTAAGAACTGCTTGCTCTTTACGGCTGAAAGCTCGGATAAACCGAACATATCAACGAAGTGCTTGATACCCACATATACAGGCTCGGTACCGGACTTAAAATCGGTAAAAGCATATCTTAAGCCAACCATTGGTCTGTAATTGAATGTGATAACGAAGATAAATACCGGAAGAAACATGATGTAAAACCAGAAATAGGTTTTAACTCGCTTTCCCACACTCTTGTTTCCGGTATATCTGTAGTCGGTAGAAGTATCTTTCTTGAATAATTTATATACATCCAGGAATACACCTATAACACCTACAGCACAGCCTACATAGATAATAACGGGAGAAAGTCCCGGCTCCATGCCCGGTGCACCGTGACGAATGCACACCGTGTTATATGTGATTCCACAGATCACTCCCATAAGAACAAGGGGAATGATGGAAAATTTTTCTTTTTTAAGGGCGCATAAAATAACCGCAATGACGGCAAGCATCATAAAGCCATACCATACAAAGGGCTGTTCAAAATTCATGAATCCAAATGCGGGAGTATGCTTCATGTTGGCATCTGCTCCCTGGATCATCGGGAATACGGATCCGGCAAATGCGATCACCGCACCTGCGATCGCAACAGGTTTAACATTCTTTTCCGTACGCATGTGTACCTCTCTTTGCTTTCAAAAGAAAAGGGGGACATATTCTATGTCCCCCGGACATTTAATCACTTAAATGTTAGAACTTGATAATTAATAAACCATTAGATTTACTTAAAGGAAGCGATAACGGTGGTTGAAATGGTGCCACAGTCTTCAATGTACTTGGCAACAGCTTCAGCTCCGCTCATCTCGCCCTGTGCTACCTTGGCAGCAAGCTCTTTCTTTTCGGTCCAAAGAGTAGAACTGTACTCGGTGTAAAGATCGGAAGAAATAAGAGCAGGTGCAGCCTTGGAGTAGTCATTGAACAGGTTGAAGGACTTGTCAATAACGGGATCCTGAGGGGTGTAAGGATCAACGCCTGCAAAGTTAGCAAGCTTAAGGTTAGCTTCGAAAAGGTTCTTGGTAGTCTTGCTTTCTTTCTCGGAGCCCTTGGAAGACTCGGTTACAAGACCGTTGATCTTGGTGTGATCTTCGTTCCACTCATAGTGAACGCCTTCAACACCGTACTGCCAGAGCATCTGAACCTTGTCACCGTCAAGCATGGTATCGATGAAGTATTTGAACACGCCTTCGGGATTCTTGCAGTTGCTGGTGATGCAGATCATGGGAGACATTCTCTCAAGGTATGCACCCATCTCAGCGATAGGCTTAAGCTCCCAGCACTCTGTGTCAAGTTCGTTCTTGGCAAGGTTGGTGATGTTGTTGTATGCCCAGGTACCTGCCCAGTATGTGAACACACCGGTCTTACCTGCGTAGAAATACTTGTTACGTACGTCGGAAGTGGAAGGTCCTTCAAGAATAGCTGCATTGAGGTAACCATTCTCGTAACCCCACTGGATTCTGTCAAGAGCGGCTGCCATGGCATCGGTGGTGAAACCGTCTACCCATTCACCTTTAGCTTCGTCAAAGTAGAAGTCAGGATAAGCATCCTGCCAGAACTCGGGAAGGTAGTTGGTGTAAGGAGCCTCTGCGTTGAAAAGACCGCCTGCTGCAAGAACGGGAGCCTGATCTTCGTTGGCTTCCTTCATCTTCTGAAGGAATTCCTGGTACTCTGCCCAGTTGGCGGGAAGAGAATCTTCGCTTTCATAGCCGGCTTTCTTAGCCCATGCTGCGCTTACGTATGTGATACATCCGTTACCGCGTGCGGGATAGAAGCCGTAAATACCCTTCTGTCCGTCGGGTCCTGTTACATACCATCCGTCG
>JAILHY010000065.1 GCA_024695575.1 Lachnospiraceae bacterium | reverse complement strand
GAAAAGTAAGCTCTGTGCTTGCCACGGATATGGTGTTCATTGAAGAGAACTGTATGGGTGTTCTTTCGGAACTGATGACTTTTATCATTTCACAGGGACTTATGAATATCATGATGTTTATGATGGATATAAGACTGGGATTTCTTTCACTTTTTATCGTTGCTGTATTTATCCTGATCGGAAACCTGATGCTTAAGACCACTTTAAAACATTCGGTGATCAAGCAGGAGGACTGCGAGTCTCTTACGGAAGAAGTGCTTGATTTTGCAGAAGGTATCGGTATCATCAAGTCCTACAATATGCTGGGAGAAAAGTCGAAAAGGCTCACAGACGAATTTGAAAAAAGCTGCAGGGAAAGCATTGATTTTGAAGTGGCTTACGGACCCTGGGCAAGAGCCTTATATCTGACATTCGGTATAGGCACGGCCCTCGTGCTTGCATTGTGTGCGTATCTCTTTAGCGTGGGGCAGATATCGGCAGTGTATATGGTGGGTATGGCGCTTTTCCTGTTCGATATGTTTGTTTCCATAAAGAGTTATTACGGTCAGATGGCAAGACTTACGGTAACAGATGCAAGTCTTAACAGGATAGAAGAGGTATTTGCCGCAGAGGAATTAAAGGATGAGGGCAAAAAGAAATTTAAGAATCAGGCAGGCTTAAAAACAGAGGCTCCCGAGATAATATATGACAATGTAAGCTTTGCTTACACGGATAAAGAAGTGCTGAAAAAGGTTTCTTTTGAAGTGAATAAGGGTGAAATGACCGCGCTTGTTGGACCTTCCGGAGGCGGAAAGTCAACGATAGCTTCACTACTTGCAAGATTCTGGGACGTTAAGAGCGGCCGTATCCTTGTTAACGGTGAGGATATAAGGGATGTTTCGCTGGGGGATCTTATGGACAGGATCAGTATGGTCTTTCAGAGGGTATATCTGTTTCAGGATACCGTTTATAACAATATCGCAATAGGTCGTCCGGATGCCACAAGAGAGGAAGTTGAAGCAGCTGCGAAAAAAGCAAGATGCTATGATTTTATCATGCAGCTCCCGGAAGGCTTTGATACCGTGATCGGAGAGGGCGGAGCTTCATTGTCGGGAGGCGAACAGCAGAGAATATCTATAGCAAGATGTATTCTTAAGGATGCGCCTATCGTAATCCTTGATGAGGCCACGGCAAGTGTGGACGCGGATAACGAAAGGGCCATTCAGGAAGCTATTTCTGAACTTTGCAGGGACAAAACGCTGCTTGTTATAGCACACAGACTTAAAACCATCAAAGATGCAGATCAGATACTTGTCATATCAGGCGGAGAGATAGTAGAGCGTGGAGATCACGAATCCCTTATCAGCAGTAACGGTACATATGCTCATATGGTATCGTTGCAGACATCGTGAGTGTGAGGGTTGACATATGTAATATTACGGTGTAATATTACAAAGTAATGCACGTGCAATGAGGTGATCCCATGGGCTATGATTACGATCAGACACATGACAGAATATTGAAAAGCGCTAAGGATCATTTTACGGAGAAAGGTTTTTCCGGGGCATCCATACGGCAGATATGCAAGGATGCGGGGGTTACGAATGGGGCATTCTATGCTCATTTCGACAGCAAAGAGGACCTGTTTTCAAAGCTGGTGGAGCCGGTGCTAAGTGAAATGCAGAATCTATATAATGATGAAAGTCAGTCATATATGGAGATACATTCTGCAAATGATATAAAGAATATCATGCGGCAGTCTTTTGCATCCAACAGACTTTTTATCCATTATGTGTATGAAAATGCGGACATTTTCAAACTGCTGATCAAATCGGGCTCCGGAACGGAATTTGAGGACTTTGTCGGTAAGTTTGCAAAGGAAGAGGCTGTAAACACCGAGAAGTTTCTGGAAAAGTGCAGTCAATTCATTGGCAACAGGTCGAAATTATCGAAGGGACTCGCAAAACGTATCAGCGCATTGATCGTATCTGCTTTATTTGATGGCCTGCTGGAAGATAAAACTGAAGCGGAAGCGATCCGTGAGGCTGATCTGGCATCTGAATTCTGTCTCGCAGGGCTGGAACATTTTTTAGGTATTTGATTGTTTTGATTTTCCTGATCTGTATCAGGAAAATTTTTAAAGCATGCGGTTAGCGAATGCTAACTGAAACGATTCAAAGGAGAGATTGGACAATGGAGAACAAAAAAATAACAGGAAAAGATCTTATAACGGTGGGAATTTACACGGCACTCTATGTGATCGTGGTCTTTATCATCGGAGCGGCAAATGCAATACCTGTTCTGTATCCGATATCAATGCTGATCATTCCCGTCGTAGCGGGTATTCCCATGATGCTTTATTACACCAAGATAGAAAAATTCGGCATGCTCACAATATCGGGAATAATCATAGGCACCTTCTTTTACCTTTCGGGTTATACCTGGATCTGCGTGGCATTTCTGGTACCGACTGCTTTGATAGCGGATATAATCCTTAAGATCGGAGGGTATAAGAAATACGCGGTTATTACCTTAAGTTACATGATATTTGCGCTGGGAATGCTTGGAGGACCTGCTAATCTCTGGTTCGCGGGAGAAAGCTACTGGGATGGCATCAGAAAGTCAATGGGTGAACAGTATGCTACACAATTGGCACATTATATGCCCTCCTGGATGCTTTGGCTTGGGATCTTTCTTGTGCTTATCGGCGCATTTTTGGGATCGATCCTTGGAAAAAGAATGCTTAATAAGCATTTCGTGAAAGCCGGTATCGCATGAAACATACTGAACGCCGGGGGTTATATCTTGACCCGAGGACAAAGGTACTCATCTTAGCTTTGATCGCCACGACGGAGATGTTTGATATAAATATCTATGTGATAACAATCGTCGGATTGATCCCTTTTCTTTTGCTGTTAAGCGACAGACGGGTAAGCGGAGCTTTTAAGTATCTGTTTGTTTTTGCATTGTCTGTCCTTGCCCACATATTCAGGGCCGACATGCAGATAAATATGGTACTTAATATGATAATCGTCCTACTCGGAGGCTTTGTACTAAAACTGTTTCCTGCATTTGCGTGCGGTGATTATATATTGAAATCTACAAGCGTAAGTGAAATGATGTCTTCTTTTTCTGCTATGGGAGTCAGCAGGAAGATACTGATCCCGCTGACGGTTATGTTCAGGTTTTTTCCAACCATAAAGCAGGAGAATGACGCCATACACGATGCTGCTATGATGCGCGGCATGACTGTCGACGGCGCTGCGTTCTGGAAGAGCCCCGGCCGTGCATTTGAATACAGAGTGATACCGCTTATGATAAGTGTGGCCAACATCGGTAACGACCTTTCTGCAGCAGCTTTATCCCGGGGACTTGATAATCCGGTCCGCCATTCGGCATATACGGAAGTAAGGTTAAGGCCGGCAGATGTGCTTGTAGTTCTTTTTTGTGTGACAGTTATAGCTGCTGCTTTGATTATTTGCTGAAGGACATAAAATGATCGAATTAAGTAATGTTTCTTTTGGATATGGCGATAATGCCATGATCTTGGAAAATCTGAATCTGAAAATTGAAGATGGCGAGATCGTTCTTTTGTGCGGTGAATCAGGTTGTGGGAAGTCTACCGTGCTTCGCTTGATTAACGGACTTATTCCAAATTATTACGGCGGTGAACTGAAGGGAAGGATCACTGTCAATGGATATGACACTCAGAATAGTGAGCTGTATCAGATAGCAGAGCAGGTATCATCGGTATTTCAGAACCCCAAAACCCAGTTTTATAATATCGAATCTACGGAGGAAATGGTCTTCAGCCTTGAAAACCGCGGCGTTAATCGTGAAGAAATGGGAAAAAGACTTGGCGTGACGGTAAAAAAACTGGGGATGGAAGGACTTTTGGACCGAAGTCTTTTTGAAATGTCCGGCGGGGAGAGACAAAAGGTTGCCTGCGCGTGTGCGGATACTGCCGGTACTCCGGTGATAGTCCTTGATGAACCTTCATCCAATCTCGACCTTGGCTCCATCGATGAGCTTGCAAAGATAATAGCTCAGTGGAAAAAGGACGGTAAAACAGTCATTGTAGCCGAGCACAGGCTATATTATATGATTCCTCTTGCAGACCGGGTTTTGTACATGAAGAACGGGAAAGTAGAAATGGAGTGTAAGCCCGAAAAACTGATCGCGCTGGGAGAAACGACGATATCACAAATGGGGTTAAGAAGCGCAAAACGCCATGACATTGAAGTAAAAAGAAATGATGGTGAAGCCTTCGAACAGGAAAGCGGTTCTTTGCACATTAAAGATTTTTCATACAAATACAGAGGGTGTAAGGAACCTGCGCTCAGGATCGACGATCTGACTGTTCCATCCAATCGGATCATATGCGTAGTAGGTGATAACGGTGCCGGAAAATCCACCTTTGCCAGAACCATATGTGGGCTTGACAGGCACGCCAAGGGAGTGATCGAATACAACAACAAGTGCTTAAAAAGAAAGGATCGTTTGAAAAATACCTTTATGGTCATGCAGGATGTCACCCGTCAGCTGTTTACGGATGAAGTGTCGGACGAACTGAGATCCTGTGTCGAAGAAGAAGCAGAGGACTCGGAAAGCAGAATCTTAAGCCTGCTTGAACATCTTAATCTTTCCGACAAAAAAGAACGTCATCCCCAGTCACTGTCCGGCGGAGAAAAGCAACGGGTTGCCATCGGAAGTGCAATGGTTTCTTCAAGAGAATTTATTGTATTCGATGAACCCACCAGCGGACTTGACTACAAAAACATGGTGAGGGTAGCCCGGTTGCTAAAAGAGTTAAAAAAACACGGAAAGACGATATTTGTTATAACTCATGATCCTGAACTTATTTCATTGTGCTGCGATGTGTTCATCAATATTAAGGACGGCACAGCGGTTTAGGCCGGTAGATGTTCGTTTTTTTAAGAAATAAACTGTATCAGAATTGAATTGCAGATCGGAGCATAGGTTGCATAATGGAGTGGTTTCTTTTTCCGGAGTGGTATATACTTGCACTCGGTTAGCAGAGGCTAACCAAAGAGAGACGAAAGGATGGTAAAAGAAATGAGTAATGGTAATGCAAGAGATAATCTTGTCAGCGGGAATATCGTAAAAACGATGCTTTCGCTTAGTATTCCCGCTATTCTGGGGATGGTCGTTATAGGCCTTTATAACTTTATGGATGCTGTATTTGTAGGAAGGATG
Organism: Lachnospiraceae bacterium; assembly: GCA_024695575.1. GTDB lineage: Bacteria > Bacillota > Clostridia > Lachnospirales > Lachnospiraceae > UBA1258. The sequence goes on along the minus strand of JAILHY010000065.1, from coordinate 561 downwards.
GTAGGACCGGAAGCAATGACAGCCGTTAAGGTGTCCTATCCCTTTACACTTCTTAACAGCGGAATATCCACACTTATCGGAACCGGATCTGCTTCGGTTCTGTCCCGTGCTATAGGCAAAAAGGATCAGGAGACGGTTGATAAGATTATGGGTAATCTCATAGCCCTGGTAGTTATATTGTCTATTATCATCATGGCAGTAGGCCTTATATTTACAAGGCCTCTTCTTATGCTGTCAGGTGCCAAAGGAGATATACTTGTTGAGGCAACCAGATACTTAAGGATAGTGTTCTTAGGCTCATTGTTCGTAAACTTCGCCCAGTCTTCCAACATGGTCATGCGTGGTGAAGGAAAGCTTAAGACAGCGATGCTCATCATGGGATCAGGCGCGATCCTCAACATTATTCTCGATCCTATCCTCATTCTTGCTTTCGGAAAAGAAAACGGTATACTTGGAGCGGCAGTAGCTACGATCAGTGCGCAGATTTTCCAGGCAATACTTGCGATCGTTTATTTCACAAAGAAGAGTGATACCGTAAAGATCCACAGGATCGGTATTATC
>JAILHY010000050.1 GCA_024695575.1 Lachnospiraceae bacterium | reverse complement strand
GGTACGGCGGCGGAGCACACGGCGGTTCATATCTTAAGAACTTCCATTTTGATCTTCAGGAAGGTGCGTTCATAGGATTCAACGATCTTTCGAATTCGCCGGAGGAATTGTGGAGTAAGATAGCCGACGAGATAGTCAATGAGATCTACATGGGCGACTCTGAAATGTACTACGATAACTTTTATCAGGTAGTACATGACAGGAAAGATCCGAATTTCTCAGTGACCGACGCGGGACTGACCTTTGTTTTTGATCAGTACGAGATAGCTCCGTATGCCCTCGGAATGCCTTCTTTTACGATCCCTTACAGCAAAATGGTCAAGCTGTTTAATGACAGGGGAATGAGGGTGTTTGAGTTTAAGGAATCCGATTACATCATGGCGGATTACTATGAAGCCACGGAGTACTGGGGCTGGTTTATAGGCGGTGCTCCCGTGGATTATCAGGACACTAAGTCCGATGATGAAGCCTATGAGTACTGCGCATTCAAATATAAGGACATTCACACTCTTGCAGATCTTAAGGCGTTACTGAAGATAAGATTCTCGGATGAACTTATTGATCGTTATCTTGATATAGGTCTTTTCAAAGAATTTGACGGAAAGCTCTACGTTGTTTCCGCAGGCCGCGGTTCCGATATTTCCGTCCACCACATCGATTATGACGTGGAATATACTAAAGGTGATCCGGAAGGAAAGATCGTAGCCCACATATACAGGCAGGATTTCACGGCGGATTCCACAGAGCCCGTGCTTACCGGCGAAGTAGACGATGAGGAGATCTGCTTTACAATGGGTGATAACGGCGCAATATTTACGGCATTTCCTACTTTATGGTAATTGAATACAAGGTTAAAGAAAGGGTATTAAAATGAAAACAGACACAAAGAATGCAATTGCCAAGGGCGCGGGAAGAGTCCTGGCAGCTATCGTCATCATCATTGTTCTGATCTTCTTTTTCCGAAGCTTCTATTCGGTAAATGAGCAAAAGAACGCGGTGGTAACACAGTTCGGAAGAGTAGTTAAGGTCAATACCGCAGGGTTCTACTTTAAAGTGCCCTGGCAGTCGGTACATAAGGTTGACATGACCACACACGGTACAGGTATCGGTTATGTGATCGGAGGAAACGGTCAGAACATCACGGATACAGATAACGGCATCATGATCACTTCCGATTTCAACCTGTTGAACATTGACTTTTATCTTGAATACAGGGTATCGGATCCGGTGGCTTACCTTTACAACTCGGAGGACCCTGAAGCGATCCTTGCAAACATCGCACTTGCAAACATCAGAACCGTGGTTTCAAACTACACGGTTGATGAGGCAATGACCACGGGAAAGAGCCAGATCCAGGCAGACATCAAAGAAGGCATGTTAAGGGAGCTTGCATCAAGAGACATAGGCCTTACGGTCCTTAATATAACCATTCAGGATTCGGCACCTCCCACGGGTGATATCATTGCAGCGTTCAAATCGGTTGAGACCGCCAAGCAGGGCGCGGATACCGCTATGAACAACGCATATCAGTACCAGAACGAAAAGATCCCCGCAGCCGAGGCTGAGGCCGATGCCATCATACAGCAGGCAAGCGCCAAGAAGGAAGCTCGTATCGCAGAGGCCGAAGGTCAGGTCGCAAGATTTAACGAAACCTACAAAGAGTATCAGAAATATCCTCTTATTACCAAGCGTCGTATGTTCTACGAGAAAATGGAGGAGATCCTTCCCGGACTTAAGGTCATTATCACAGACGGCAGCACACAGACAATGCTTCCTCTTGAGAGCTTTTCGGGAACCGGTTTTTCAACAGGCGTATACACACCTACAGTGGGAGAATAGGAGAGAGAATATGAAAGCATTAAGAAACATTATCATAGCGGCTGTCATAGTTATTGCCGGAATCATTCTTTTTAATTCCACGGCATATACCGTTAAGCAGAACAGAGCAGCCATCATAATCCAACTTGGTAAGATCAACGCAGTGGTTACGGAGCCCGGACTCCATTTCCACACACCTTTTATCGAAACCGTAACAACGGTTTACACAGGCGATATTCTTTATGATATCCCTACTTCCGACGTCATCACTTCCGACAAGAAGTCCATGATCGCCGATGACTACGTACTCTGGAGAGTCGAGGATGCCACCAAGTATTATCAGACCCTCGGCGCCATCAGAAACCGTGCGGAAGAGCGTATCGAAGCAGCTGTTTACAACGCTACCAAGAATACCATTTCTTCCATGAAACAGGATGAGATCATCGCGGCAAGAGGCACCACACTTACTGATATGATCACAAAAGAAGCCAATTCCGACATTTCTCAGTACGGTATCGTGATCGAACTTGCAGAGATCAAGGCTCTCGACCTTCCCGATGACAACAAGGAAGCGGTTTACGAGCGTATGATCTCAGAGCGTAACAATATCGCAGCAGGCTACACCGCACAGGGTCAGGCCAACGCGCAGAAACTTAAGAACGAAACCGACAAGCAGGTGAGCATTCTTACCGCCAACGCCGAAAAAGAAGCTGCTAAGCTTGAGGCAGAAGGTGAAGCAAGATACATGCAGATACTTGCCGAAGCTTACAATGATGAGGGAAAAGCAGAGTTCTACAATTATCTTCGCGGTCTCGACTCACTGAAGGCACTTGCAGGAAGCAACAAGACACTTATCCTTGATAAGGATTCCGAATACGCAAAGATCCTTTACGGTACAAACTATTGAATTCAAAAGAAATCAGAGTGATATCGGCAGTACTTCTGCTGGCACTGGCAATCGGAATGATAATCTACAGACTCTCCGTCCGGGAAGAAACTCCCGGCACGGAGAGTTTCTTTGGTATGAACACCATCATGACCATAACCGCCTACGGAGAATTCAGGGATGAGGCCTTGTACTCCGCCAAACTGACGGTTTCGGAGCTTGAGAATATGTTCTCAGTTACGATCCCGGACAGCGATGTATCAAAGATCAATACTGCTGATGGCGAAAGCGTGGGCGTCGATGAGAAACTGGTTTACATAACAGAAACGGCTCTTGAGTATTCCGCACTTACCGACGGTGCTTTTGATATTACCATGTATCCTGTCTCCAAGCTCTGGGGCTTTGACGGGGGTGAGAACCGGGTTCCTTCCGACGAAGAGATAAGCGAAGTACTTAAGAATGTTGGATATAAAAAGATCTCTGTTGATGATAAGGCGATGACCATATCGGTTCCAAGGGGAACAGGCCTTGATTACGGTGCCATTGCCAAAGGCTACGCCGAGGATGAGACTGTTCGGACACTTAAGAACTTGAATATCGAATCTGCCATAATTAATTTCGGAGGAAGTATTTCCATGATAGGAAGTAAGCCCTCCGGCAAACCCTGGGTTATAGCAATTAAATCTCCGGAGGGTTCCGGCAGCGCGGGAACTCTTGCGCTTAGGGACTGTTCCGTTGTTACGTCCGGGAAGCACGAAAGATTTTTTACGGATGCGGATGGAAGGGAATACTGTCACATAATGGATCCCAATACGGGAAGACCAGTGGAATCAGAGTTTGACAGTATAACCGTTATCTGTGACAGCGCAATGATGGGAGATGCCCTGTCCACGGCGTTCTATGTCAAGGGCTGGGAATGGGCACTTTCCTATCGAAGTACACACCCTGGGATTGAACTTGTGGGAGTATCCGGTTTGACCGTTTATCTTACGGAAGGGATTGCGGATTCTTTTACGCCTGCCGAAGGATTTGAGGCAGTGATCAGATAAAATAACCATCTTACAAATCGTTAACTCTGTTTCCATATAATCAATCGGTAGGCTTAAAATATTAACTATGTTCGTTCCGAAAGGATTTTTTTGATATGATATATTTTTTCGCTTTGTGCATCGTTGCAATCGTGATGTTGCTTTGCGACTCTATGTATCGAAGCTACAGTTTTAAGACCCCTATGGGCAATATGCTTGGCAACGCATCCGTTTCCTGTGTCGTTGTCGTTATTTCTTATGCCGTCAATTATCTGTCTTCAAGTGAGAAGCTGATGGCGTTATTTTGTTGCATTCAGGACATTGGGATAGTCTGGTCCTTCTATTTTCTCATGCGTTTTTCCGTTTATTTCGCGGAAAAGAAACCTTTGAACATGACCCTCAGGATCCTGTCGGTCGTAGTTGTTATGCTTGATTCGGCCATCATTCTTACAAGCCCTATCAACGGTATCGCATTTGCCATCGAATACAGAGTGGGAGGAGTTTCAACGGTTGCGGTCTTAAGCCCCAAACCCTTCTTCTTGGTCCACTGTTTCATATGTTTCCTGGAAGTTATCACGATTATATGGCTCATAGGGGAGAGACTGATAAAGTCTGCAAGGATATATGCAGCCAAGTATGTGATAGTTATTGTGGCAGTTTTGTTTATGGCGATCCCGGAAGCAATCTTCGCTTTGGATAAAAAAACCGTATTTGACTATTCGGTTTTCTTTTTCGGAATAGCGGGAGCGCTCCTTTGTTACGCGGTGTTTACGCTGCCTGCGGTGGTAATACTTGGCAATGCCCAGAATTATCTTTCGGAGTTTATGCCGGGAGTCGTAGCCATGTATGATAACGCAGGAGTGCTTATAAACAGCGACAAGCGTGCCACGGATGTTATGGGCAGAGATTTCCCTCACATTGAAAAAGAAATGCGGGAGCTCCTCCAGATCAAAGACGACGAAACAAAGCACATTATGCACGGCGGCAGAGAATTTTCAGTATCAGTCCGCAGGATTTGCGACAGAAACGGACTTCATGTCCTGACAGCATTTGCTTTTACGGACGTTACCGAAAGCAGCATTCTTATCGGCAAAGAGCATCATAACGCCATTACGGATCCTTTGACCGGTATCAATAACAGAGCCGGATTTTTCGAGCAGGCGGAGGCGTTTCTTTCCGAACATGATAAAGACCGCTGCTACGCGATCATGATCAGCAGCGTAAACGGCTTTAAGGATATCAACAGACTCTACGGCACCAAGGTCGGAGACAACGTTTTAAAGCAGATCGCATCCAAACTTACCACTCTCAGGGGATATCTTCCCATCGTTTTCGGAAGGATCGCGGAGAGTAAGTTTTCGCTTCTTGTTCCTTTTGAAGTTATCGGTGAAGTCGTGGATTCCATGAGTACCATAGCAGTGCAGGCAGGAGATAACCGGGAGATCTGCGTGGATATGCGTCATGGCTTTGTAACAATGGATAAGGGACTGACCCTTGAGGATTATTTCGAACTTGCCATTGTAGCTTTTGTTAACAGCAAAAAGAATGCGGGCGTCAGTGTGGTAGAGTATTCCGACAATCTCAGGGAAGAGCAGAGACGCCGTCAGACACTGATCCAGGACGTGCGAAAGGCTATAGACAACAGGGATATCGTCATAGATCTCCGGCCTCACATCAATTTCAGAGAACACAGGATAATAGGTGCCAAAGCATGGGCCTGCTGGGATCATCCCGTATACGGACGCCTTGACTATAACGAGTTTGCCCGTATCCTCGAAGAGGGTGGCTTTACTGCGGAGTTTAACCGCTATGTATGGAGAGAAGCAGCCGCCACTCTTGAAAGATTCAGCGGTTCGGGGCTCTTTAACGGTTACATTTCCGTTGAACTTGACAAAGAAAACATATTAAGACTCGGAACAGCCGACAAACTTGTTAAAATGCTTCGGGAATACGGTCTGACACCCGACAGACTCCATCTTGTAATAAGAAACTGTGACGGCGATGAACGGGATCAGATCATTCATTCCATTGAGGAATTCAGAAGAAAGGGCTTTTACATAGAGGAAGCCGATTTCGGCAAGGGCGTTACCAATGTGGAGACCTTCTTAAAGGTTCCTTTTGACGGCGAGATTATAGGCATCAATATCATAAGAGCGGCTTACGAGAGTGCCAGACCGGAAATGACTGCGGCTTCTTTTATATCCGCATTTACAAGAATAGGAATAGATGCCATTGTGGTTGGTGTCGATACGAGGGAAGATTACGAGCTTATAGAAAAGCTGGATGTTAAGATCGCGGAAGGAAAGTATTTTGCGGAAGCGATTGCCTTAAGAGAATTTGCCGGATTTGTGCGCAGATTCAACAAAAGTGTATCATAATTTATTATGGTTTATAAAGGGTTCCATGGTGCAAATGGGACCTTTAATTTGTCTAAATTCAGCATTATTATTTATTGAATTAATTGACAATTTCCTGTAAAATGTTCTTGTGCGCCGGAGATACCGGAAGGCATTTATATTAAGGAGGATTTGAAGATGGGACTTATTGCAGCAGCTATGGGTGCAGTTGGCGGTACACTGGCGGATCAGTGGAAGGAGTTTTTCTATTGTGAAGCTTTACCCAAGGAAGTACTTGTTACCAAGGGAGTTAAGCGTATTGGCGGACGTTCTTCCAACAAATTCGGCAACGATAATATCATTTCAAATGGTTCGGGTATCGCGGTTGCAGACGGACAGTGTATGATCATCGTAGAACAGGGTAAGGTAGTTGAAGTTTGTGCTGAGCCCGGTGAGTTCACCTATGATTCATCAACGGAGCCCAGTATTTTTTCCGGTAAGCTTGGAGACAGCATTCTTGAGACCTTCAAGACCATAGGCAAGCGTTTTGCTCTTGGCGGAGATACAGGCAAAGATCAGAGAGTTTACTATTTCAATACCAAGGAGATCATCGATAATAAATTCGGCACTCCCAACCCCGTTCCTTTCAGGGTTGTAGATGCCAAGAGCGATATCGACTTCGAGTTTTCATTAAGGTGCTCGGGTGTATATTCATATAAGATCGCGGATCCCCTTCTTTTCTATACGAATGTATCCGGTAATGTAGACAGAGAGTACACAAGAGACGAACTTGACACCACTCTTCGTACAGAGTTTATCAGCGCTTTGGCTCCCGCACTGGCTAAGCTTTCCGCTATCGGACTTAAGCCCAGTGAGGTTATCGCACATACAACAGAACTTGAAGATGCCATGAACGAGACCCTTTCCAAGAAATGGGGAGAGTTAAGAGGTCTTAAGGTTGTAAGCGTAGCCCTTGGTTCGGTTACACTTCCTCCCGAACAGGCAGAGAAGTTCGCTCAGGTTCAGCACGATGCTATGCTTGGACGTAACGCTGCAACTGCAGGCGGTACTTTAGTAAATGCTCAGGCAGATGCTTTGAGAGCAGCAGCCAACAACCCCGGCGGAATGGGCGGCTTTGTAGCTATGAACATGGTAAACGGAGCGGGCGGAATGAATGCGGCCAACCTCTTTGCGGTAGGTCAGCAGCAGGCTAAGCAGACATCAGCCGGAACTCCCGGATGGACATGCTCCTGCGGAACCGTTAACCAGGGTAACTTCTGCACCAACTGTGGCGCCAGAAGACCTGCAGGTCAGCCTCTTTACAGATGTGACAAGTGTGGCTGGACTCCTGAAGATCCTGCACATCCTCCGAAATTCTGCCAGAACTGTGGCGATGTGTTTGACGAGAATGATATACAGAAGTAAAGTTTAGTTTACAACTTCCCCCGGGGAAACTCGGGGGATTTTTGTGGGAGGACTCTTATGGCTGGTTTACAGGAATATAAGTGCCCCTGCTGTGGCGGGGCTGTTACTTTCGACTCCGGTCTTCAGAAGATGAAATGTCCATTCTGTGACACGGAATTTGAAATGCAGGCTTTGGAAGCATATAACAACAGTTTACAGACCGGTGAAAGCGATGATTACAACTGGAGTGTCACTGCAGGAACCGAGTGGAACGAAGGCGAGACCTCAGGAATGGTTTCTTTTTCCTGTAAGTCCTGCGGAGGCGAGATCGTGGCAGATTCCAATACGGCTGCTACTGCCTGCCCTTACTGCGGCAATCCCGTAGTCATGAACAATCAGGTTTCGGGCATGCTCAAACCCGATTGCGTGATCCCATTCAAGCTTGACAAGGCTGCAGCCAAGGATAAGCTTAAGAAGCACTTTGAGGGAAAGAAGCTCCTTCCCAGAACCTTCAAGGATTCAAATCATATCGAGGAGATCAAGGGTATATATGTACCCTTCTGGCTCTACGATGCGGATGTAAGCGCCAATATCCTTTATAAAGGAACCAAGGAACATTCCTGGGAGGATTCGGATTACAAATACACGGAGACCAAGTATTTCCAGATGCGTCGAAGCGGTAACATAGCCTTTGACAAGGTTCCCGTGGACGGTTCATCCAAGATGGATGATACTCTTATGGAGTCTTTGGAACCATTTGATTTTAAGGATGCGGTGCCCTTCCAGACAGCATATCTGTCGGGATATATGGCCGATAAATACGATGTGGATGCCCAAACTTCCGAGGCAAGAGCCAACGAACGTATCAAGCGTTCCACTGAAAATGCCTTTTTAAAGACGGTAGACGAGTACGATAAAGTCGAAGTCGAGAACAGCGTTATCAGGCTAAAAGAAGGCAAGGCTAAATATGCGCTTTACCCCGTATGGCTTTTAAATACCACATGGAACGGCGGCAAATATACCTTTGCAATGAACGGACAGACCGGTAAATTCGTGGGAGATCTTCCCATGGATAAGGGGCTTTACTGGAAGAGCGTGTTCGCTACCTTCGGATTGTTCTCGGTGATCGCTTTTCTCGCTCAGTTGATCTATTTCTTTGTCGGGTCGGAAGGCGGAACCGCGAACTACCTTCAGATGATCGGTATCGCCCTTGGTGTGGGACTTCTTATCGGATTTATAAGGGGAGCTGTTTTGAAGAGTGCTCTTGTAAGCGTCAGAAAGAAGGATACGGCCACGGATTACGAACGGGCCGGAAGCTTTAAAGTCACGGATAAAGCAGATCTTTATCTGTACCACAAGATTGATAAGGTTCAAAAACCAAAGAAAGAATAATAAAGAAACCCTGCCGAACTCCGGCAGGGTTTTGATTTACCCGGTTATTTGTGCTCTTTCATGTGGGCTTTAATCGCATTAAAGGTTTTATCACTGATATAATGCTCGATGCGGCAGGCATCTTCGGATGCGGTTTCTTCGTCCACGCCGATGCTAATGAGCATTTTCGTAAGCACCGTGTGCCTCTCATAGATATTCTTAGCCTTAATCTCTCCGGCGTTGGTTAGCCTTATAAAACCGTCCTTGTCTTTCTCAATCATGCCTTCATCCCTTAAAAGCCCCATGGCACGACTGACGGAGGGCTTGGAAAATCCCATATGTTCACCCACGTCGATGGCACGAACGTTGTTAGATTTCCTGGTAAGGACATATATTGTTTCGAGGTACATTTCTCCTGATTCCTGCATTGCCATAAGACAATCCCCCCTTTGATACGGCAAATTCAATCAACATAGTTAATTATAACATTTTCACATATGGTAGTGTAAATAAATTATAAAAAATGTATAAATTTATGCTTGACAAGTTAGCGTTGTCTAACTATAATAGGCTTCGGTTAGAGGAAGCTAACCGTTCTTTTTGGGACAAGGGTTAGCAAGTGCTAATCGCATAGAAAGGAAGATGTATGATGCCACTTGTATATGCGGAAGCGGGAGAAACACAGATCATCAGAAAGATCGGCGGATCTCCGGAAGTCAAGAAACACCTGGAAGATCTGGGATTTAACGTCGGCGGTGAGGTCAGCGTAGTGAGTGCACTGGGCGAGAATCTTATCGTCAAGGTTAAAGAAAGCAGAGTCGCAGTCAGCGACGAACTGGCCAGAAAGATAATGGTTTGAAGTAAGGAGGATGGAAGCGTGAAAACATTGAGAGACGTCAAGATCGGAGAAACCGTTAAGGTTGTAAAACTCCACGGCGAAGGCGCTGTTAAGCGCAGGATCATGGACATGGGGATCACCAAGAATACAGATGTGTATGTACGCAAGGTTGCGCCTTTGGGAGATCCTATCGAAGTGACAGTTAGAAGCTACGAACTTTCTCTTCGTAAAGCAGATGCTGAAATGATAGAAGTGGAATAACAGAAAGGAAACCAAATCATGAGTTTACGTATAGCCCTTGCGGGTAACCCCAACAGCGGTAAAACAACATTATTCAACGCCCTTACCGGTTCAAACCAGTTCGTTGGTAACTGGCCCGGAGTAACGGTCGAGAAAAAAGAAGGAAAATTAAAGAAGCATGATGATGTAGTGATCACCGACCTTCCCGGTATTTATTCTCTTTCACCTTATACACTTGAAGAGGTGGTAGCACGTAATTATCTTATCGGCGAGCGTCCCGACGCGATCCTTAACATCATAGACGGAACCAACCTTGAAAGAAACCTGTATCTCACCACACAGCTTACAGAACTCGGGATTCCCGTTGTAGTAGCTGTCAACATGATGGATATAGTTAAAAAGAATGGCGATGTCATCAAGATCGATGAACTTTCCAGACAGCTTGGCTGTAAGGTTGTTGTTCTTTCGGCACTTAAAGGCGACGGCGTTATGGATGCCGCTGAGGCAGCGATCAAAGCTGCAAAAGAAGCAAAGACCGTTCCGCTTCACACTTTCTCGGGTCCTGTTGAGCATGCTCTGGCACATATCGAAGAGGCTATTGTTCACGATATGCCCGAAGAACAGCAGAGATGGTACGCTATCAAAGTATTCGAGCGTGATGACAAGGTACTTGAGAAACTTAACATCCCTTCA
>JAILHY010000009.1 GCA_024695575.1 Lachnospiraceae bacterium | reverse complement strand
TAAGGCTATGGGCGCCAAGGTTATCGGCGTATCCGAGCAGTCCTATTCCGTTCAGGGACAGATGAACACCCCTGTTTTCGGACATAAGCACATCATGGATCAGGATGAGTGGAAGCTTCTTTGTGACGGCCTTAACAAACTCGGTCGAGTTGCAAAAGAAAGAGGTATCGACCTTACTTTCCATCATCACATGGGTACGGTTGTACAGACCGAGTCCGAAGTAGACTACATGATGGAGCATACCGATCCCGAGTACTTTTCACTTCTTTTTGACAGCGGACATTTCGCATACTGCGGCGTTGATCCCGTTGTTATGGTTAAGCGTTATGCAGACCGTATCAAGCACGTACATTTAAAGGACATCCGTCCCGATGTTGTTGAGAAGGTTAAGCGCGAGAACTTAAGCTTCCTTCAGGGTGTAAGAGAAGGCGCGTTCACCGTTCCCGGAGACGGCTGCGTAGATTTCGATTCCATCTTCAAAGTACTTGAGGAAACAGGCTACAAGGGCTACATGCTCGTTGAAGCCGAGCAGGATCCTGCTAAAGCGAACCCGTTAGAATACGCAATTAAGGCAAGAAAGTTCATCCGCGAACATGCGGGAATCTAGGAAATGAAACAATGAGCGCAGGAAGTTTTTTCGGATTCTGAAGCGGAGTATATTATTACGTATAAGGAGAATACACATTATGGTTACATTCGGCGTAATCGGTGCAGGACGCATCGGCAAAGTACACACAGAAAGCATCTGCCTTCACGTTAAAGGCGCAAAGATCAAAACTCTCGCAGATCCCTTCATGTCTGATGAAGTAGCAGCATGGGCCAAGGATCTTGGCGTTGAGAACACTACCAAGGATTATCACGAGATCTTAAACGATCCCGAGATCGATGCAGTAATGATCTGCTCATCCACCAACACCCATTCACCTATCTCCATCGAGGCAATCAAGGCAGGCAAGCACGTATTCTGCGAGAAGCCCATTGACCATGACCTTGCCAAGATCAAAGAGGTAGTTGAAGCACTTAAGGGCACCAAGATCAAATATCAGGTAGGTTTCAACAGAAGATTCGACCACAACTTCGAAGCTGTTAAGAATGCTGTAGTTTCCGGCAAGATCGGACAGCCCCACATCATCAAGATCACATCCCGTGACCCTGAACCTCCGTCAGCAGAATACGCTGCAGTTTCCGGCGGTATGTTCCTTGACATGACCATTCACGATTTCGATATGGTTCGTTATCTTGCAGGCTGCGATGCAGAAGAAATCTACGTTCAGTCCGCAGTTTTGGTTGATCCCGCCATCGGTAAGGCAGGCGACGTTGATACAGCACTTATCACCCTTAAGATGGAAAACGGTGCAATCGCAATGATCGATAACTCACGTAAGGCTGTTTACGGTTACGACCAGAGAGCCGAAGTATTCGGAAGCAAGGGTATGGTACAGACTGCCAACGATACACAGACCAGCATGGTATTCAGCGGTGAGGAAGGAATCGTTGCTGAGAAGCCCCTTTACTTCTTCCTTGAAAGATATATGGAGTCCTTCTCACGTGAAGTACGCCTTTTTGTAAAAGCAATCGAAGAGGACACCGATACTCCTCTTGGCGTAATGGACGGCCTTAAGCCCGTTCTTATGGGAATCGCAGCAAAGAAATCAGTAGAAGAACACAGACCTGTAAAGTTATCTGAGATCCAGTTTTAACGATTAGGAGTACATGTATGTTTACTGAATTTGTATATCCCGAATTTGATGCATCGGGAAAGAAACAGCTTTCAGCTTACGGTGCCGAAAACGACATGATGATGGACATCGCCGTGTATAAGATGAAGAAAGGCGACGTAAAGACTTTCCTTTCATCAACAGAGGAAACCGCAGTTCTGGTGGTTCTCGGTAAAGTTTCTTTTGCATGGAACGGGCATAAAGAAGAAGGCTTCCGCCATGATTTCATCAACGAAGGCCCCTATTGCCTCCATGCATGCAAGGGTGTAGAGATTAAAGTAGAGGCGTTGGAAGATTCCGAGGTTCTTGTTCAGAAGACCGAGAACGACAAGGAGTTTGAGCCTGTATTCTATACTCCCGACAAATGCACCAATGATACTTTTGGCAAGGGCCTGTGCGAAGACAGAATGGAACGCACGGTTCGCACCATCTTTGATTATAACAATGCGCCCTACTCCAATATGGTTAACGGCGAGGTTATCAATCATCAGGGCAGCTGGTCGAGTTACACTCCACACTCCCATCCTCAGCCCGAGGTTTATTACTATCGCTATGAGCGTCCCGAAGGCTTCGGCGCCTGCTTTATCGGCGAGAATGCCTATAAGATAGCTGACGGAAGCGTGGCTCACATCACACCCGGGGAGAATCATCCCCAGTGCACAGCCCCCGGCTTCCCCATGTATTACTGCTGGATGATACGTCATCTCCCTGGTAATCCCTGGACCACGAGAGATGACGATCCGCGGTATCTGTGGATCAAAGAACTGTAAGATTCTTCGACTCCGC
>JAILHY010000199.1 GCA_024695575.1 Lachnospiraceae bacterium | reverse complement strand
CAGCAGGCGAGGAGGTCGACTTCCGCAATGTCGACAATAAGAAAATGAAGGATATCCGCAAGGAGATCCAGGTGATATTCCCGGATCCTTATTCTTCACTGGATCCCAGAATGACTGTCCTTGACATAATCCAGGAGCCTTTGAAGGCAAATTTTCCCAAGATGAGCAAGGACGAGATGGACCAGCGTGCCAAGGATATGGCCGAAAAGGTTGGTCTTAATCCTGCATATCTTATGCGTTATCCCCACGCATTCTCCGGTGGACAGAGACAGCGTATCGGTATTGCAAGAGCACTCGTGATCAACCCTCGCATAATCGTGTGTGACGAGGCGGTTTCGGCTCTTGACGTATCCATTCAGGCGCAGGTTATCAACCTCCTTAAGGACCTTCAGAAGGAGTTCCATCTTACATACATTTTCATTTCCCATGACCTGTCGGTTGTAGAGCATATTTCCGACCGCGTGGGCGTTATGTACCTTGGTAAGATGGTTGAGTACGGCGAGACCGAAGAAATATTCACCAAGCCCAAGCACCCTTACACAGAGGCTCTTATGTCGGCGGTTCCCGTTGCGGATCCTACTTACCACCAGGAGCGTATTCCTCTTCGTGGCGAGATCCCCAACCCCGCAAATCCTCCCAGCGGCTGCTTCTTCCATACAAGATGCCGTTTCTGCGAGGAACAGTGTGCACTTAAGACACCCGAATACCGTGAGGCAGAGAAAGGTCATTTCGCATCCTGCCTTCGTATGGACGAGCTTAGCCTTCAGGGCTTTGATTACAGTAAAATTCACAACAAATAAAGGATAAACAATGTCAAAAGTAACCAAGTTTCTTTCTATCGGAATAGACATGATGAAGGTGCTTCCGGATGACGATCCTCTTTCTTCCCGCGATTACTGGAAGAACAGAAGGTGCTTCACGGAAGGACGAATGGATAAGGTGCTGACGGCGTTTGAAGCATGGCTTAAAGAAAGCGGCAAAGAGTTCAAGCCTGAAGTGAAGGGTAAGACAGGGACAGTCGAATGTCACGTAAGCCCTAAGGTAAGCGAGGTCCGCTTCTATCCCAAGCACGGCGATATGAAGCCCGGCGACGAGTATGTAGCCAACCGTCACATAGACTTTATCCGCAAAGTAACAGGCGAAAACGGCAGTCTTACCTGTGATATTCCTGAGGGAGATTATCTTGTAAAGGTTTCAAAGGGAAGCGAGTTTTCTTATGCCTACACGGATATTACTGTTAAGGCAGGAAAGACCGTTACGGTTTCCGCAGAACTTACACACCTGTATGACATTGAAAAAGAAGGCTATTACGCCGGTGATATCCATCATCACAGCATTTACTCAAGCCCTGTCTGGGGCGGAACCGATGATGTTATCGAATCACCGAAGGAAGTGGCTGATTCCATGCGCGCGCTTGGCTTAAAGTACGGCGCACTCAGCGATCACCACAATATTCTGAATCACGAGGAATGGAAGAAAACCGAAACAGAGGATTTTCTTCCCATTCCTTCCAAAGAAATATCAACAAGTAACGGGCATGTGCTTTCGCTTGGAGTGGACGGATTCGATGTAATTTACGATATCCCCTTAGGCGAAGCCCGCACCGAATCGGTTCTTCGTAAAGAGTTTATCCGTATGACGGATGAGATCAAGGAGCATGGGGGACTGGCTCAGCTTAACCATCCCCGGGACCATCAGGTTTCAATATCCTGGAACAAGGATTTCTACGATATGACGGACATCTTTGAGACAATGGAGATCTGGAACGGTTCCAATCCCATGTATTATGGCACCACCAATGCGCTGGCTGCCGATTTCTGGAGAGATCTCCTGGAACAGGGTCGCTTTATCCCCGCAACTTCGGGTAGCGACACTCATAATACAAGGGCTGATGATTATCACAAGTTAAACGGACTGGTGCTCTGGCTTTGCGAAGAAGTACGCCGGTTCTTAAGCGAGGATCATAAGGAATTTAAGGAAGACAGACATTATCTTGAGTTCTTTATGGATATGACCTTCAGATTTGCACCGCTTCTTGAAGAGTGGGCCAAGACAAGCCTTACAAGCGGATGTGTGCGCACTTATGTGAAACTTCCCGGCAAGCCCAACAGGGAAAGCGTTCTTTACGCCCTGAGACACGGCCGCAGTTTCCTTACAAACGGACCTATACTTGAACTTTCGGTTAATGGCGCCGGAATGGGCGAGACAGCATTCCTGAAAGAGGAAGGAAATGTTGTGAAGGTAAGAGTGAGATCCAACCGCCCGGTAAAGAAAGTGATCCTTTATACCAGCGGATACGAAGCAAGAGAGCTTCCGCTCGGTGGGGAAAAGAAAGAATATGAGGCCGAAATATCAAATATCGACCTCACATCAAAAGACTATATTTTCGCGGTTGCGGTATCAGACGTTACGAACCTTGCCATAACCAATCCCGTTAAGATCAAACACCTTGATCGGTAGGCTTTTTGATATTGCCGCCGTTCTTCCGGAAATCGGAAGGGGATGTGCCGCTGATTTTTTTAAAGATCCGGTTAAACTGCGAGAAACTGGTAAAGCCGCAGCTTTCCGCAATGTCACTTATCTTCATGTTGGTTGAGATGAGCTTGTATTCCACGTTACGGATCCTGGTCATCTGAATGTAACTCATGAGATTAAAGTGAGTGATGGTCTTAAACTGGTGCGAAAGATAGCAGGGGCTGATATAAAACTGGGAAGCAAGGCTGTCAAGCGACAGATTCTCCGAATAGTTCGCATGGATGTATGCGGTAATATCGTAGATCTTGCGCTCCATGGTGTTATGGTTGGTCTCGTCACAGTAAGTATTCTTATCTGCACATGAATAGAGAGTATACAGGAATTCCTGAAACTTCATGTGTATGTAGAAGGTATCAGTATCGCTTCCCGTAAAAGAAGGCGAATCGGAAAAATCATAAATTTCGTTTAAGATGCCATAAAGCCTGTCGCGTTCCGCAGGTTCAAACCGATAAATGGGAACGTCCGCGTGGAAGGGCCTAAGGATGGTTTTGTAAGTTTCGCTGATGCCATAGTAATCATCGGGAAACATGAAACTGATAATGATCCTTTTGGTGGGATCGCCCTTGGGATAGCAGGATTTATGAAGGCGTGAAGGTGCAAGGAGCACAAAGTCCCCGGATTTGATGTGAAAAGGATGACCTTCGATAAGGTGCTCCGCATCGGGACCGATCAGGACCATCATTTCGTAAAACGGGTGGTAGTGCTCGAACTCCATGTTGATGGAGAAGTCGCGCTCGTCGTAATCGAAATAATAGAATGTGGAATTGTTTATATCATTGATAATGATAAAGTGCTTGTTTTCGTAAAGAAGTGTATCTTTGGGTAGCATATTCTGTCCCCTTTGGTACGGTTTCGATACTCTTTTTTAAAAGTATAGAGTATGAAAACAAAAAACGCAAGAAAGGTGTGCAAATTTTGCTTATGGATTTGAATGACAAACTCAACCTCCTTGCCTCTTCTTTTACCTCAGTTCTGTACGAAGAGGACGAGACCTTCCTAAAGAACATGGAAAAGAACAACCTGGCCGGTGATGACATCCGCCGCTACCAGTTCTGGGAGTGGACCCAGGGCGTAGGTCTTTTCGGATTCTGGAAGCTGTACAAAGAGACCGGTAACAGGGAGTATGTCGATATCCTGCTTAAATACTACAACAGGCAGATGGGGATAGGTTTCCCGGCTAAGAATGTAAATACCGTAACACCTTTGCTTGCCATGTGTCTTGTGGGACAGCATGAAGATCGTAAGGATTATCTTGCTGTCTGCGATGAGTGGGCAAAGTGGATATACGAATCCTTCCCCCGTACCAAAGAAGGCGGATTCCAGCATATTACATCCGATACTCTCAACGATTCGGAACTTTGGGATGACACTTTGTATATGACTGTTCTGTTCCTTGCACAGTACGGTGTTATGACAAAGAATGACAAGTACATCGAGGAGGCTGTTTATCAGTTTCTTTTGCATATTAAGTATCTGACGGACCGTAAGACCGGCATGTGGTTCCATGGCTGGAGCTTTAATGAGCGGGGCAATTTCGCAGAGGCTCTCTGGGGCCGCGGCAACTGCTGGATCACCATGGCTATACCGGAGTTTCTTTCCATCGTGGATCTTAAGGGTGCGGACAGAAGATTCCTTGTAAATGCGCTCCTTAGACAGGCGGAGGCTCTTAAGGAGTTTCAGAGTGAGAACGGCATGTGGCATACCCTGGTGGATGATCCCACATCCTACGTTGAATCAAGCGCAACCTGCGGCTTTGCCTACGGTTTGCTGAAGGCGGTCCACATGGGACTCATTCCTTCGGAGTTTGAGGCTGTGGCACTCAAGGCTTTGGACCCCATCATCGGCTATATAAATGCCGAGGGTGTGGTTGAACAGGTTTCCTACGGAACACCCATGGGTCGCAAAACCAAGGATTTCTACAAGGAAATTCCCATTAAGTCAATGCCTTACGGACAGGCACTGGCAATGCTCTTCCTTATGGAAGTAATGAAAGGATCCTGAACAGACGTAAAATGGCTGCGAAATATTACATCGGAATCGATATGGGAGGAACGCATTCGGCCATAGCACTTGTTAAAGGGTTGAATATCGTTGACAAAAGCGAGTTCGCCACATCGATCTCACGTGGAATAGACAATTATGTAGACAGGCTGAAAGAAGCCTTTGAAGAGATGCTTGAGCGTAACGGACTATCTCACGGAGATATAATCTCCGTCGGAATGGGAGTCCCGGGAAGCGTAAACCTTGATACGGGAATGGTGGAATATGCCAATAACCTCGGGTTTAACAACGTTCCCTTCAGAGACATGGTGAGTGATGCGTTGGGCATTCCCGTTACCCTTGACAATGACGCAAATCTTGCGGCGTACGGAGAGTTTCTTCTTTCAAAGAGCCACGCAAAGTCCTTCCTGATGGTGACTCTCGGTACAGGCATAGGTGCAGGCATCATTCTGGACGGCGAGATCTACAGAGGCGTGAATTTCGCCGAGGGTGAGATCGGACACATGACCATCAAGTATGACGGCATTACCTGTAACTGTGGGCGTAAAGGCTGCTTTGAAGCCTATGCAAGCGCCAAGGCTCTTGTCAAGATGGCCTGCGATGCCATGCAGTCCCATCCGGAGTGCTCACTCTGGAAGTCATCAAAGATTGACGGAAAGGCTGTATTTGCCGCAATCGAACAGGGCGATCCCGTTATCAAGAACGTAATGAACGAATACACATTTCTGCTTTCGGAAGGACTGCTTAATATAATCAATATATTCCAGCCTGAGGAGATCGCAATCGGCGGAGGCATCAGTGCCAGAGCGGATCTGTTTCTTCCGGATGTGATCGAGCGGGTTAAACAAAAGGTATATTCTCGTGATTCGAAAAAGAACACGATAATACGTGCCGCACAGTACGGAAATGATTGCGGTCTGATAGGCGCCGCCCGGATATAACAAAGGAGAAAAAATGATTTCACATTATAATCGCATACTTCATGACACCGAGGAAGCCGTCATCCGCGTGCTTCGTATTCAGGAGCGGGATGAGAACCACGCATTCTTTGGCGCATTCTATGACAGGAACCGCATGGTTCAGCCTAAATACGCATTGATCTGCATGGATCACGAGATCGCCTGCTACTTAAATCGTGATTCACGCTTCTATCATGACGAGCGTATATATAAGTCCATCATGTCGGGATTAAAGTATGTCCGCGCAAACCAGCATGCAGACGGCTTGTTTGATTACGTGACCTGTAACTTTAACTCTGCTCCCGATACCGCTTTCTGTATCGGTATCGTGATGCGCCATCTTGACTATTTAAGGCTTCTTTCAGATAAAACGGCAGAAGAAACCGCCATGTATAATGCTATCAACGACATAGTTCACGACGGTATCTACGGATTGCTGGAAGGTGGCTTCCATACTCCCAACCATCGCTGGGCAATAGCATCAAGGCTTTGCAAGGGCTATGCTCTTTACGGAGACGAAAAGCTTAAGGATGCCGCTTTTGAATATTTAAAAGAGGGCATAGACTGTAACGAAGACGGTGAATTTGCGGAGAAATCAGCCGGTAACTACAACGCGGTAAACAACGAAGCCATGATCATGTTATCCGACAGCTTGAAGGATGATAAGTATGATTCCTGTGCTGTCCGCAACCTCAAGCTCATGTTCATGTACTGGGAGCCGGACGAAAGCATATTTACCGCCAATTCCACCCGTTTTGACAAAGATCTTATCGTATATCCCACTCAGTACTATGACCAGTACCTTGAGATGGGCGTGAAATACAATGTTCCCGAATTTCTGGCCATGGCCAACCGCATCATGGAGATAGTGGAAGAGAAGCGTATAGCCGCGCCCCTTGTACTCATTTTCTTTATGCTGCATCCGGAGTTTAAAGAGCTGGATATTAAGGACTCCTACCATCAGCCCGAGTTTAAGCGTTACTGCAAATGGTCCGGTATCTACAGGGCTCATAAGGGTAATTACACTTATACCATCATGGGTGGTAAGTCCAATTTCCTGTATTTCCATGACGGCACCATCAAGCTTGCCATGAAGGTTGCAGGTTCTTTCTGTGAGCACAGGGCATTTATCAGCGAGGAGATGGAGGAGCTTGCAGACGGCACCATTCATCTGCATCAGACCATGAAGGGCTGGTATTATCTTCCTTTTCCCAAGGATCAGTTACCCGATACCTCCGACTGGTGGCAGATGGAGAACACCACCAGGCGTCCCAAGAAATGGGGTCCCAACATGGATATCGATGTCTGGGTAAAAGAAGCAGAAGGCGGCATCGATGTACGGGTTAAGTGTGTCGGCGTGGAAGGCGCTCCCTGGAGGATAGAGGTTGCTTTTTCCGGTATCGAGTTCATGCAGAACGAGCACCTGGCAATGCCTGTCACGGGCGATGAGATCCTGGTAGCCAAGGACGGAACCCTGGAGGCATACAATGTGAGCGATTCCATCACCGTAGGCCCCTGCTTCGGAGCCCACAGATTCACCGAAGGTAAAGAAGATTCGGAAGCAAAGACCGCAGGCGCTGCTACACTTTACCTTACGGACTACACAGAATTTGATCATACTATACAGATCAGAAACAAGAGAGATCTTGAAGGATTTTAAACAGGAAACAAGCACGAAGGGCCTCCGATGAGAGGTCCTTTTGTTTTGCAGTAAAATCGCAATACTTGGCAAATAAAGGACAAGACTTAGGGAGAAAAAGGCATTTTCTTTGTATACAATCGAGATACAAAGGGGGTAGGGCGTATGGCACCTAATTATCGTAATGTATTTGTTGAGGCGGGAATTTCTGAAGACGCTGTAACCAAGCGTCTTTTTGCGATTAAGGAAGAGTTTTTTCATGGTAAGGATTCTTTTTACCATGAGAATGGTGATGAAGCGTATCTCAAGGACACCGGCAATCATGATGCCAGGACCGAGGGCATGAGCTACGGAATGATGATCTGTGTTCAGCTTGGCATGCAGGATGAGTTTAATAAGATCTGGAAGTGGGCCAAGACCCATATGTTCCAGTCTGAAGGCTGGCACGAAGGCTATTTTGCATGGTCCTGCGGAACTGATGGACATAAGAACGCTGAGGGTGCAGCGCCGGATGGCGAAGAATTCTTTGCAATGGCTCTGTTCTTTGCATCCCACAGATTTGGTGACGGCGAGGGTATCTTCAATTATTCTCACGAGGCTAAGGAAATATTAAGAGCCATGGTCCACAAGGGTGAGAACGGCAGGCAGGGTGATCCCATGTTTAACCGTGACAACCATCAGATCCTTTTTGTGGCAGGAATAGATTTTACCGATCCTTCCTATCATCTGCCTCATTTCTATGAGCTTTGGAGCAAGTGGGCTTACGAGGAGGACAGGGAGTTCTTTAAGGAAGCGGTGAGGGTCAGCCGCGAGTACTGGGTTAAATCCTGTCATCCCGACACGGGATTTTCAGCGGAGTATGCGGAATTTGACGGACGTCCTTTCTCTCGCAAGCTTCCCTGGACCAATGACAGACACGACTGGTTCTACAGTGATTCCTACAGAACCGTTGCCAACATCGGACTTGACTTTGCATGGAACGGCGTGGACGTGGGCCAGTGCGACAGATGCAGAGCGATACAGAGATTCCTTCTTAAAGATATGCGGGAGGATGATTACAAGATATACGAGATCGACGGCCGGCTAGCAGGTGAGAAGGCGCTTCACCCCTTCGCTATCACCGCCACCGTAGCGCAGTCAGTCCTTGCCACAGAACTTGATGATGTGGCTAAGGAATGGGTAACTACATTCTTTAACATGCCCCTTCGCACAGGCGACAGGAGATACTACGACAACTGCCTGTACTTCTTTGCGTTCTTAGCCCTCAGTGGCAATTACAGGATATGGTAATGCCTGTTAAAATCGCAACACTTGGTAAATAAAAAACAAGACTTAGGAAGAAAATCCCCTTTCTTTTGTATAAAATCGAATAGTAGAGGCATGAAAGGCGCTGAAGCAGGCGCCTTTTTTGGAGGGTTTGAATATGTCTGATATGCATATCGCGGGTCCGGTTGCACCGAAAGACCCGGTAAAGAAACGTCCTTTTTACTTTATCATGCGTCACAAAATGGTGTTTGGTTCACCCCAGCCTGACGGACGCGGAATTCAGTTTATTTATGAAAGTGACGGGCGCCTTAAGTCAAGCGCCAAAGTCATCGGCGGAGTCACCGATGAAGCAATGCTTGATGAGCTTTCTACTTTCGAAGGCTTTACGAAACAGGTAAACTCCATAGG
>JAILHY010000192.1 GCA_024695575.1 Lachnospiraceae bacterium | reverse complement strand
GATTTCTGATTTCAAATCGGTATTTACGAAAGACACAACAAGCGAAGGCGAATCAGCTAAACTGCTTATAGTTCTTCGTATTCTTTTTGCGAGCATAATCGTCTATTCTGTGATCGGGTGCATATACAGCGCATGTTCGGGGTATTTTGATGCGGTACTGTGTTTTGCCGGAGCGCTTATCATATATGCGATGATGTTTTTCAGCAGTTACTATATCAGGATCGCAACCCTTATTATCGCCACTAACATAGTATCCGTACTCGGGATAGTCGGCGGTTATTTTTTTCTGGGTCCTCTTGTTTCCGTTCAGAACTTTTTCATAGTTGTAGTAGTTACGTGTTATTTTTCGGGATATGGGAACTATAAGAAAAAGGGCTTGTTCACCCTCTTCGTGTTTGTTCTATATTTTATTCTTCAGACGCGTTTCGGAAAGATTGCCGGTATTATTCCATTCTCGTTTGCCGGGCAGAGATTTCTTCAGTTCCTTAATGTTTTTGCATCGTTTTGGTGCGTTGCCCTTGTCTGCTATGTATACAGCAGAGATTCACAACATCTCGAGGGCAAACTCATCGAATACAATAAGATGCTTC
Source organism: Lachnospiraceae bacterium (assembly GCA_024695575.1). Taxonomy (GTDB): domain Bacteria; phylum Bacillota; class Clostridia; order Lachnospirales; family Lachnospiraceae; genus UBA1258. Next base: position 4,034 of record JAILHY010000192.1, on the reverse strand, counting down.
GACAGCAGGCAAGTACGGATACTCTTACGGGGCTTCATAACAGAAGAAGTGCCAATGATTTTATAGAGAAGCTCATTAAGAAAAATGATGAGAAAGGTTTCTGCGTATGTATGTGTGATATTGACTTTTTCAAGAAAGTCAACGATTCCTACGGACATGACATAGGCGACAAAGTTCTTGCGGGAGTGGCGCAAACGCTTGTCGAAAATGTAACGGAAGATTGTCTTGTCTCAAGATGGGGAGGGGAAGAATTCCTTATCGTTTTCCCGAATATGAACGGTGACGAGGCACGTTCCGCTCTTGATATGATAAGATCAAGAGTTAAAAAGATAGAGTTTGATACCGGATCTACAACATTCAGCATTACGATCACATACGGTCTTGCCGAATACGGGTTTGACGGCGATGCGGATGCAGTCGTCAAAGAAGCCGATGATAAGCTTTATATCGGAAAAGAAAACGGCAGAGACCAGATAGTATTCTAGTATGAAAATCCCTGAAAACTTTTATGAACCGGAAGTAAGAGACGGATTCTATGTACCGTCTGAGATGAAGAGATATTGGGCGACCATGCTGACCGTACTCGAAGAAGTCGACCGTGTCTGCAAGAGGCATGGTCTTAAGTATTTTGCGGATTACGGAACCATGATGGGAGCGGTCCGTCATGGCGGGTTCATCCCCTGGGATGATGATTTTGATATATCGATGATCCGTGAGGATTATATGACATTTCTTCGGATCGCGGAAGCAGAACTTCCCGAAGGATATAAAGTTCTTTCGATATATAACAATCACAAGTCGCATACATTTCTCGGCAGGGTTGTAAACATGGGTCTTATATCGACCGAGCCGGAATTCCTGAAAGCAAATCATAACTGTCCGTATGCGACGGGCATAGATATATTTCCTGTAGATCATTTTGAATATGATGAGAAGACAAATGAATACCAAAAGATATTGATTACCGGATTTGACGAATTGTCAGCATGTATTGATGAAGATGAGACTGAGATAGATAATCTTCCGGAGTATCTCAGGGAACGAATCAATTATCTTTGCGAAGTCTGCAATACTAAGATTGAATCGGGTAAACCGCTGAAACAGCAGACATTAATTTTATCAGACAGATTGTACTCAATATTTAAGGAAGAATCACCGTATCTTGCTCATATGTATTACTGGGAAAGATGCAATAAACAGGTGTTCCCAAAGGAATTCTTTGAAAATATCATTAATTTACCGTTTGAATATACAAGCATTCCCGTTCCGGTGTGTTATGACAGAATACTTCAGGAATACTACGGGCAAGGATATATGAAGCCTATCAGAGCCGGAGGAGTGCATGATTATCCGTTGTATTCCATACAAAGAGAGTATATGCGCGAGGCGGTTGGAAGGGTTTATTATCAGGAGTACACTTTTTCAAAAGATGACCTGTCAAGACGCGAGGTAAACACGCCTGAGAGAGAAAAAAAGGAAATGGTATTTTTGCCGTTTTCTCCTAAATATTGGAAATACATGGAAAAGGAATGGGTAAAATATGTCAGTTTACCTGAATGGGATGTGTATGTAATACCGATTCCTTACTTCAAAAAGAAGGAATATGGGGAGCATGGTGAATTGTGCTTAGATGTGGCCGGTTATCCGGAGCATGTTCCCCTCACCGGATTTGACGCCTATGATTTTGATTCTAGAATCCCTGACAGGATAGTGATACAGAATCCTTACGATGACTATGACAGTGCGATATCAGTACACCCGAGATTCTATACGGATCTTCTTCGACTGGTAACGAAGGAACTTGTGTATATTCCGTATTTCGTGACCGATTACAAGGATGATAGCGATGAACGGTCGGTGATCGTTGCCGATTATTATATAAGGGTACCCGGAGTAACAAGGGCGGATAAGATAATTGTACAGTCGGAAAACATTCGTCGCCTCTATATTGAAAAGTTGACTGAATTTGCTGGAGATGATACCCGTACGGTCTGGGAAGAGAGAGTTGTATGCGATGAGTCTGTTGCGCCGGATGAGGAGTGTATAGGTCTTTATGAAGATGAAGTTCCGGATGAATGGTGGAAGTATCTGCTAAACGATGCCGGTGAAGGAATGAAGGTCCTGCTGTATCACAACAATGTCGGGGATATTGTTCTGTACGGCGATGATTATTTTTCCAAGATGGGAAGGGTGTTTGATTCATTTTTGGAGAATAGGGACAAGATAAGTATTTTCTGGCATGTTAATGTGGCGGTACCGGACTTTCTTGAGGCGAACTATCCGGAACTGTTCGCCCAATATAATAAAATGGTTGACATGTTTAAAGAAGAGGACATGGGGATATACTCAGTGAGCGATGACATTGTAAAAGCTGTTGCGGTCGCTGATGCATATTTCGGTGACAGGGATGCCATCATGTATCAGGTGAGAAAACTCGGTAAGCCGGTAATGATTCAAAACATTGAGATATAAAACTATATGAATATTCTTTTTTACCGATACGGGAGCATCTGTGAGAAGGATATCCTGAAATGCTTTAGGGAATCGGGTCATAACTGCATAACCATTGATGACGAGATATTTGACAAGAATATTACGGGAGAAGATACCCTTCGTCTTGTTGATAGCAAGCTTTCAAATGGTGCATACGATTGCGTGTTCACCATCAATTTCTACCCCTCCATCTCTGACCTTTGTAATATATATCACATCAGATATATTTGTTGGACAGTAGACAGTCCGGTTCTGGAACTGTTTTCCGATTCAATTAAGAATCCTTGGAATCGTGTGTTCCTGTTTGACAGGATGCAGTATGAGGATATTCATCATTTGAATCCTGATTGCATATTCCATTATCCCCTTGCAGTCGATGTCGGATCAAAACAACAAGTGATAAAAGATGCGCTGGTCGACGGAAGCGCAGCTAAATACGGATGTGATATATCATTTGTAGGATCGCTTTATACGGAAAAGGATCCGATGGCCGGTATTTTAGGGATCACTGATTACTCAAAAGGATTTCTGGATGCACTTTCAAAGGCACAGAGCCGTGTGTACGGATACTATTTTGCCCAGGATCAACTTACAGACGGTGTGATTAGGGATTTTTCGACTTCGGTGTCAGATTATTATAGAATGAAGGCCGATAACCACCTGACGGACAGGATTGTAATAGGTCAGTATTATATGGGAAATCATATAACCGCTGTTGAACGTGAGAGCCTGATAAGCGCAATTGCAGATCGATATCCTATAGATGTATATACAAGAAGCAGGACAGATAACATAAAGAATGCAAACTGCAGGGGCGGATGCGAGACGCTGACTCAGATGCCGGTAATATTTCATGAGAGCAGGATAAACATCAATCCGACTTCAAAGGCTATCAGATCGGGAGTACCGCTGCGGGTATTTGATATATTTGCGTGCGAAGGATTCCTGCTTAGCAATTATCAAAGTGAATTATGCGAGCTGTTTGTACCGGGAGAAGACTTTGTGTATTATGAATCGATCGAACATGCTTTGGAACTTGTCGGGTATTACCTGGATCACGAAGATGATAGAGCCGAGATTGCTCATAACGGGTACATGAAGGTAAAGGAGCAATACAGTTATATGATAAGGCTCAATGGTCTACTTCTTAAGGCTTTTGAGAGTTAAACAATTGTTCAAAAACAAATTGGTAAATTTGTTGATTGTTTCCATAGCCTTCAAGTCACGCCGGTGATATAATGTGACTAGTAGTATTGTATCGGTTGATTTTAGGGGCTTTGCCCCGGATTTGAAATTTTTTGAAAAAATTTTTAAAAAGGGGGTTAAGTTTTCGAAAAGGACACCGATATATATTACAAGTAAAGGGAATTAACCCTTTGCAAACTATCAACTTACAGCAAGGAAGCTGTAATACAATAATTCAAGGAGGAATGAAATATGGTAGTACAACACAACATGCAGGCGATGAACGCCAACAGACAGTTAGGAGTAACGACAGATTCTCAGAAGAAGGTTACAGAGAAACTTTCATCCGGTTATAA
>JAILHY010000023.1 GCA_024695575.1 Lachnospiraceae bacterium | reverse complement strand
AACCTTATGATTATCATGACAGAAATTGTGCCATTACAATTAACATGACAAATTTCAATAAACTGATTGACGGAAAGCTTGATCCTATTCTCGCTTTCACAACCGGGAAGTTAAAAGTGGAAGGCGATGCAGGCAAAGCACTTGAATTTGCAAATCTTCTTAAGAAGTAAGGACTATGAGATTATTTATCGCTATACAATTTGATACCTCTATCATCGATTCATTATCGGAATTCCAGGACGAACTTCGTGAGGAGGGAGTAACCGGAAATTTCACTTCGAAGGAGAACCTGCATTTAACTCTTTCTTTTATCGGAGATTACAATGATCCGGATGCGGTACTGGATGCGATGGAAGAATCAAACTTCAGGCCGTTTGATATCAGTCTTGACGGCGTAGGACACTTCGGTGACCTGTTCTGGATAGGTCTGGCGGATAATCCTGCTTTGCATGCTTATGTTAAAAGGCTACGGCACTGCCTTGCGGATGCAGGTATTCCTTTTGACAAAAAGCGTTTCTCACCTCATATCACGTTGATACGAAAGATAGGCTATAAGTACGGTGATGAGATTCCTGTATATCATGTGCCAAAGGGAAAGATGAAAGTTGAGAGCATTTCTCTGATGCGTTCCGACAGAGGAAAGCACGGAATGATTTATACCGAAATAGGAAATGTATGAGGCCTTTGCTTTACAGTGCCGGTCTTATATGTTATTTTCGATACACAATTAAATAAATCGAATGATGTTTGGGAGTTCCGGGAGTTCTCTCATTTTTCCCACAGATTAGTTTTTTACTGATAGATTTTGTTTTGCAAGATTATATTTTTCGGCAGATTATCACAAGTCTGTCAACACTTCCCTCAGGAGATTCAATGTAGTCGGAAACGTACTTGAGTGTACGGTTTCTTATTTGTGTTGGATTTTGTAAGGAGAATGAAGTGAAAAAAGGCAAAACGATAATTGAGCCGTTGTATTCAAATATTGCATATGATGATGCTTTTAGAACATTGGAGAGTAAGTGCGATGATGCGCTTATACCTTTTGTGAATTACTTTTTTGACGAGAAATATGATGATAAAGCTGTAATTACTAGAATGCGGAATGAATCCTTCATTGAGCATGAGGATCATTCTGAGGAAAAGCGAATTTCTGATTCTCATTTTTCTATTGTTCAAAATGGTATTCGTAAGATATATCACTTGGAATGTGAGAGTAAGACCTATGATGGCTCTCTTTTGGTGAGGATGTTCGAATATGGGACACAGATTGCCATTGAAGAAGCCAGGGAGAGTTGGGACGTGATAAGGGTGAGGATGCCGGTAGCCGGTCTTCTTTTACTGAGAGATACCAGAAATGCACCTGAAAAGGCACGTATAATTATAGATACACCGGGAGGAAGTGCCAATTATGATGTAAGGATCATTAAAGAGGCTGATTTTACGATTGAAATGATTTTTGAGAAGAAGCTATATATGTTGATCCCGTTTTATATATTTAACTATGAAAAGCAACTTAAGGAAATCAACGGTGATGAAACCAGGATAATAGATTTGTTGGATGAATATAAGAATATTGTAGCCGGATTGGAAAGGGACCTGAACGCCGGTTTATTGTCATCGAGGACTATGAGTGTTATCATGGGGATGACACAGAGTGTGTTCTTGAAACTTACATCCAAACATAGTGCGCTGAGTGAGAAGGTAGGTGATTATATGGGCGGAAAAGTGTTGGAAATGCCGGATGTCGTGTTGTATAAACGAGGATTAAAAGAAGGCCTGGAACAGGGCTTAGAACAAGGCTTAGAACAAGGCTTGGAACAGGGCAGACGGGAAGATATTGAGAATATGCTTAAGAGTGGAAAAACGGTTGAACAGATTGTTGATTTCTGTGGATACCCTTTTGAGCTGGTTCAGAAAATCCAGGATGATATGAAAATGCCGGTTTAGAATTATTATTTTAAAACAACAGCCCTTGGGGTGAGAATCCCGAGGGCTGATTTAGAATTTTGGAAACAGAAGATATTTATGAAGAAGTGTATGAAGAGATTCCCGTGGATATCGCAATGGGTAGATACGGGCCGATGATCATGAAATGTGACATTGATGATGACGGGATAAAGGATTGAGTGTGCGTGTGAATCGTTCTATTATCCAAGGAGATGAATTATGAGACTTGCTACTCTTTCTGAACATGAGATTGTCATAACTCTTATTGGTTTGGCACTTTTGCTTCTTGCGGCATTTGTGTTCGGAAGCCTTATGGAACTTATCAAAGGACCCAGAGTTGTGGGAGAGATTCTTGGCGGAATGATCCTAGGCGGAAGCTGCTTATTCCTTCTTTTTCCGGGATTATCGGAGAAGATCTTTTTTGCGTATGCTGAAGAGGGTAAGGTATTAAATATCTTTTATCAGCTGGGACTGATATTTCTTATGTTCCTGTCCGGATACAATACGGATATCAAGGTGGATAAGTCCAATGCGAAGACTATAAGTCTTGTTTTTGTGGGTGCAACGTTTCTTCCCATGCTCGGAAGCATTCCTTTCTTCGGGATGTTTGAAGAGTATTTCAAAGGGCCTGCCGGAAATGAAGTGTCATACAAACTTGTATTTGCCATAGGTGTAGCTATTACTTCCATCCCTGTCATATCGAAGATATTCTTTGATATGGGGATCATGAATAAGGCTTTTTCAAACACGGTGCTTACGGTTTCTACTTTTCAGGATCTGTGTCTGTGGATTCTGTTAAATGTCGCGACACGTATCGCACAGTCCGGTGAAATAAAGCTTGTCGAGATGATCGTGATAGTTATCGTGACCATCGGTATATTTGCAGCGATAGCGATTATCTCCAAGTTTATTAGGCAGGTTAAGAGTCAGTGGAAGGCTAATACCTTCTATTCGATCTCTTTTGCGGTGCTGATGTTTACCTGCGGACTTTTATATATGATCGGTATTAACA
>JAILHY010000112.1 GCA_024695575.1 Lachnospiraceae bacterium | reverse complement strand
TCCGGAAGGACCATCAATCTAAAATCGATTTTATCATTTTTGAGACGATTGACAAGGGGTCCTATGATTTTTGAATCAATATTTTCGATAGCCTTGACCTTGCGCTCGTAACTTCCCTGGTGTCCCATCTCGTCGGGAGCTTCCACATGGATGTAGACAAAGTCCTTGTTTCCGGCGGTAAGGGCATTGTATGCAGCCTCGCACTTGCCCTCGTAGTTAGTGTTAAGACCACCGTTTGCGCCCTTAACTTCCACTACGTCCATTCCTGCTCCCACAGCGATTCCCTTAAGGAGATCAACCGCAGAGATCATGGCGCCGTCAAGTCCTGTTTTTTCTTTAAATGAAGTAAGCATGGGCTTGGTGCCGGCTCCCCAGAACCAGCAGCAGTTTGCGGGATTAAGTCCCGCACGCTTACGTTCGATATTCATGGGATGATTCTTTAAGATCCGGTAACTTTCCTTCATCATGTTAAGATAAACCGGATCCTTGGGAAGATAGTCGCCTATCTTGCGGGTGAGGATGTCGTGGGGCGGCGTAAAGTCCTGCACGCTTCCCGTTGCATCTATGAGACAGTGTCTGTAGCTTGTACCGGTGTAAAAAGAAAACCTTTCATTGCCCAGTTCCTTAGCCACAGCCTTTAAAAGAACATCGCAGTCCTCCGTTGAAATCTCACTTGAACTGTGATCTATGATGGTAAGTTCCTCGAAGGGAACGTCCTCTTCACTTAAAGTAACGATATTGCAGCGGATGGCAATATCCGTATCCTTCATGGGAACACCGATGCTGAGAGCTTCTAACGGTGATCTTCCCGAATAATATTTCTTGGGATCGTATCCCATAACAGCCAGATTGGCGGTGTCACTTCCCGGATTCATGCCCTCGGGAATAGTGTAGGCCATGCCGATCTCCGAATGTTGACTAAGTGAGTCAAGTGCCTTGGTATCGGCATATTCAAGGGGTGTCTTGCCCCCAAGATCATCTATTGGTTCATCTGCCATTCCGTCCGGCAGAACAATCACGTATTTCATGTTAATCCTCGAATCTAATAAAGTTTACTTCTTTGCCAAAGAGAGTTACTGCATTCTTGAACTCCTCTTCGCTCATGGGCGCGGTAACAAATCCAAGCTCGTCCGCAAAGCCTGCGTCGATAAGCTTGGCGCCTTCGAATGTATTTAATACGCTGTCTCTTGCAAAAGGATGAGCAGTGCGCACAAAGAATCTCTTCACGGACTTGGAAAAGCCCGTAAACTTAACATCTTCGTCCTTCCAGTCGCAGGGCACGTTCTTACCAAGGTTGCAAGCACACTCAACCACATCCGAACAAACAGCGCTGGCGGTAGGAAGCTTTCCTGCTCCCTTTCCGTAGAACATTGCATCGCCCAGCATGTTGCCGCGAACAAGGATGGCATTGAACACATCATCCACGTTGTAGAGAGGGTTTTCTTTTGCCACCATAAAAGGAGCAACACAGGCATAGGCGCCGTTGTCGCTGTCCTCGTACTTGGCAAGGAGCTTGATCTTGCGGCCAAGAGCCTCGGCATATTTGATATCGCGCAAAGAAACACCGGAGATTCCTTCGGTGGGGATATCTTCGCTCTTAACAGTCTTACCGTATACCAAAGAAGAAAGAATGGCGAGTTTACGGCCAGCGTCAAGACCTTCGGTATCCGCTTCGGGATGAAGCTCTGCGTAGCCCATCTCCTGCGCTTCCTTTAAAACTGTGGCAAAGTCTGCTGCCTCATTCGTCATCTTGGTAAGCATGTAGTTGGTGGTACCGTTAACGATACCTGTAAGCTTAAGGATCCTGTCTGCGGTAATTGCGTTCTGAAGGGGCCTTAAAATAGGAATACCGCCTCCGACGCTTGCCTCGAACTTGTAGCTGCAGTTATGATCTTCCGCAAGTTTCAGAAGCTCGGGACCGTGCATGGCAACCAGTTCCTTGTTGGAAGTGCACACGCTCTTGCCGGCCTCAAGTGCCATAACGGTAAACTTGTATGCTGCTCCCACGCCTCCCATGGTCTCGCAGATAATGGAAATCTCGGGGTCATTCACCACCAGATTTACATCGTGGACGATCCTGTCTTCGAAAGGATCTCCCGGAAAGTCTCTGAGATCAAGAATGGATTTAACGCATACCTTGTCCCCGACCTTGCGTGCAATGACGTCGCTGTTCTCCGAAAGAACTTCCACAACGCCGCTGCCTACGGTTCCATATCCAAACACGCCTACGTTTATCATCGAAAATACTCCTTTGTATTATTCACTCAGCAAATATATTTTTTGAAAGTTTACCATAGAGTTATGATTTTGCCAACAGGAAATTTTAACGCGTTAAAGCATCAAACAAAAAATGGCAGTAGCCTTAAGCTGCTGCCATAAATGATTATTTGAATATAAGACGGCGGATTGACTCCTCCAAAGCGCGGTTCTTGGAATGCGCACGGTAAAAAGCCATGACCTCATCTCTGTAGACCACAACGGACATAACTGCGGACATGATAAGCGCAGTAAACACGTCAAAGAAAGAATGCTGCTTGATAAACATGGTGGACATGATTATCGAAATGCAAAGCAAAAGAGAAATGTTGCAAAGCCATTTCTTATCCTTGGACCATTTGGCGTGGATCACGCAGAGGTGCGCTCCGATTGAGTTATATACGTGGATGCTGGGCCACAGATTGGTGGGTGTATCCGTTTTGTAAAGGTGCGAGATCATGCGGGTAAAGATGTTGTAACGGGGCATAACCGCAGGACGCAGGTGATGGCCGTTGGGCCAGAGCGTCGAAATAATCAGGAACACCGTCATACCCGTGATAAGGAACACAAGTGACTTGTAATACTCTTCCTTATCGGAAAAGAAAGCGATCCCAACCGCAAATACCACATATCCGAACCACATGAAGTAGGGAACGACAAATGCCTCGATAAAAGGAATCCTGTCATCTATAGCCGTGTGGATGATGCGATATGATGTAACCGTTCTCTCAAGGTGAAAGAACCATATAAGGTAAACCGCCATATAAAGGATAACCGGCAGAATATGTCTGTATTTAAGATAGAACTTTTTCATAAAATAAAACCCTCGATGTCAAGTAACCAGGAGTCGCAACTTTCCGGGCAAGACCGAAACCTTGATGTGGCTTGCCTTGGTGTAAACCTCGCCGTCTGTGTGAACCCAGACAGGATCGTCCATTATGACCTCGTAGCTCTTAACTCTGTACATTCGTATTTTCTTGTGCTTAACGTGATTGCCCTTTGTAGCCCCCGGCAAAGCAAGCAGAACACCCGGTGTACTGATGTCGCTTACAGCACATATATCAAGATACCCATCGGTGGGATCGGCCTTGGGCGCAAACTTGAAACCGCCGCCCTCGTAGCATGTATTCATACCCACAATGAAACGCATCTTTTTAAATGTAACCTTCTCGTCATTATCAAGGATCAGCATACCGCCTGTAAGCTTGGCTCCGAACAGCTGCTTAAGGCAGATGACCAGGTAAGTGAGCTTACCGAGTCCGATCCTGTTAAGGAAGCTCTTGGAATCGGCGGAAAGCGCCTCCTCACAAATAGCCGCGTCAAATCCGATTCCGCAGGAAACGTCAAAGAATCTGAATGTGGGAACCGTGCCCTTGAATACCCTTGAGCGTTCGTCCGACATCTGCTCGTATTTAAGCCTTCCAAGATCCAAACGTGCGGGCTCCTTGCAGGCAAGTATCCGCTTAAGGAGTTCCATGGGACTTCCGTGCCAGTTAAGGGCTCTGGCAAAATCATTGCTTGACCCTGTAGGAATGTATCCGATGTTAACCTTATCAAAATCGGCTATTCCCTGCAGTGCTTCGTCCAATGTTCCGTCACCGCCAAGGATTATCACATTGACAGGTTCCGGATCACTTACGTGCTCCTCTGTAATACTGCGCATAAGCTCGGCCACATGACCCTGTCTCTCGGAAAAGAAAACCTTATGCTCTATCCCCTCGGATTTAAGGTATGTTTCAACCTCTTTCCACATCGATGCTCCTTTACCGGAACAGGATGACGGATTGACAAGAATATGATACATTTTGTGCTCCCCAACAGAAAAACACTCCTCTATTACCGCATTTTATCACTTATAAAAAGAAAGTAAATCGTGAAATTGCTTGAAAATTTCTTAATTTTTCTTTTTTATTTGACATTTATGGGATAATTCACATATAATTTACTTTATCAGTGTAAATCGCTAAATCATTATCAAGGAGAGCAATAATGTATTCTTTTGACGAAATCAAGAACGTAGATCCCGAGATCGCCGATGCCATTACCGCCGAAATGAACAGGCAGAACGACCACATCGAGCTGATTGCTTCGGAGAACTGGGTAAGCAAGGCTGTCATGGCTGCAATGGGAAGTCCCCTTACCAACAAATATGCGGAAGGTTATCCTGGAAAGCGCTACTACGGCGGCTGCGAATGTGTGGATGTTGTTGAGAATCTTGCCATCGAACGTGCCAAGGAGCTTTTCAAGTGCGACTATGCCAATGTTCAGCCTCACTCAGGTGCTCAGGCCAATATGGCTGTTCAGTTCGCAATCCTCAATCCCGGTGACACCATCATGGGCATGGACCTGGATCACGGCGGACATCTCACCCACGGAAGCCCGGTTAACCTTTCGGGCAAGTACTTTAACGTGATCCCTTACGGCGTAGATGATAACGGCTTCCTTGATTACGATAAAATGTACGCCCTTGCCATGGAGCACAAGCCCAAAATGATCATCGCAGGTGCTTCGGCTTACGCAAGAGCAATTGACTTTAAAAAGTTCAGAAAGGCAGCTGATGACTGTGGCGCCGTTCTTATGGTAGATATGGCTCACATCGCAGGTCTTGTTGCTGCAGGACTTCACGAAAGCCCCATCGGAATCGCCGATGTAGTTACCACCACCACACACAAGACCCTTCGCGGACCTCGTGGCGGACTTATCCTCTGCAACCAGGACGTACAGGACAAATACAATTTCAACAAGGCAATCTTCCCGGGAACCCAGGGCGGTCCTCTGATGCATGTTATCGCCGGCAAGGCAGTCTGCTTCAAAGAAGCCCTCACTCCCGAGTTTAAGAAATATCAGCAGGGCATCATCGACAATGCTCAGGCGCTTTGCAAGGGTCTTATGTCCCGCGATATCCGCATAGTTTCCGGCGGAACCGACAACCACCTGATGCTTGTTGACCTTACCAACTACCATGTAACCGGTAAAGTAACCGAGAAGCTCCTCGATGCTGCTCATATCACCGCCAACAAGAATACCATTCCCAACGATCCCGAGAAGCCCTTTGTTACAAGCGGAATCAGACTTGGTACTCCCGCCGTTACAAGCCGCGGCATGAACACCGCCGACATGGATGTGATCGCCGACTGCATCGCAAGCATCATCAAGAATGGTGAATCTTACGTTGAAACCGCCAAGGCGAAGGTAATCGAACTTACCAGGAAATATCCTTTGATCTAAGAACTAACAACATGAATAAGAAAAGAGTGGGCTTCCCACTCTTTTTGTTTCGTTATATATCTTTGTCAAAAAATCCTTTCTAGTTGAAGTGGAAGAATTTCTGAGCCAGGTGGTAGCCGTCGCAGGAGATCTTGCGTCCCACGCGGCCGGGAAGATTCATGCATTCTCCCAGGAATCCTCCGCGGAGCTTGCTGTAGAGTCCCTTATCCGTCTGCTTCATCCAGTCCCAAAGATCTTCCTTCTTGGAAAGATTCTCCCTCGTTCCGTCCACGATACACAGAACCGAAGATACCGTGGTGATTATCTCAAGGTATGAGAACATATACTTACGAAGCTTCTTGTTAAGGCCGAAAGCATTCCTGATACCGCTGTAGAATTCGTACATCTTGCGGTTTACAAGCATTTGCTGGTCAATCCTTCGGATCATGATCTTCTCATTAACGGACTGATCCTCGCGGCCGATGTAGTATCTGTAGAAATTAACATCAAGATAGTACATGTTCGTAACGTAAGGAAGGGGTTCAAACACGTACAGGTTATCTACATAGAAGGTGTGCTCCGGAAGCTTGATGCCGCATTCCTTAAGCAGCTTGGTGCGAAAGATCACGGAATGCATGAGGATATACTGTCCCTTGCGGAAATGTCCCACATTATCCCAGGTGAAAAGCTCGCCCACAGGCATTGCATGGCGGTAACTTATGACACGTTTCTTGGTCTCGCCTTCTTTTTCATAGACATAGTTGCAAACGAGCATGTCGAGCTTGGCGCCGTCCGAAGTAAGCTCACGCAGGGTCTCAAGGACCTTCATGTAAGCCTCTTCCTTAACCCAGTCATCGGAATCAACTACCTTGAAATAAAGCCCAGTAGCGTTCTCGATTCCTGTGTTCACCGCACCGCCGTGGCCCTTGTTCTCCTGATGGATGGCACGGACGATGTTGGGGTAACGCCTTTCAAAATCCTGAGCGATCTCAAGGGTCCTGTCCTTGGAACCGTCGTCAACTATCAGTATTTCAACGTCATCTCCGCCCTTAAGCAGAGAGTTAACGCATTTTTCCATGTAGTCCTGCGAATTGTAGCAGGGTACGGCAAAAGAAAGTAACTTCATATCAATTCTCCTTATAAGGCACTCTGGCGCTTGGTACGACCTCGGAGGCCGACATGGTATGAACCGCCTGATCGTCAAAGAAAATGTTGGCGCCAAAAGCCTGTAATACATCCCTCTTGGATACTCCGCCAAGGAAGAATGACTCATCGATTCGCACATTCCAAGCCCGAAGAGTCCGGATGACACGCTCATGGGCAGGGGCGCTCCTTGCGGTAACAAGGGCTGTCCTGATGGGCACCTCGTCCGGCGGGAATTCCTTCTGAATGTCGGAAATGGTCTTTAAAAACTTGGCAAACGGTCCCTGCGGAAGGGGCTTGTCTGCGTTGTTTCGCTCATTCTCCTCGAAAGCCTTGAGGCCTTCCGCCTGGAATATCTTCTCTGATTCGTCAGTAAAAAGAACAGCGTCTCCGTCAAAAGCGATGCGGATCTGCTTGATCTCCTCGTCCGAATTGTAGGGTCCGTTGGCAACATCGGTACAGATGATACCTGCCGCGAATCCCGAATTGATGGCGGACTGTACGTCGTCATCATAAGCAGAAAGAAAGAGATCCGTCTTAAATGCCCCAAGATACTTGGCAAGACTTGCACCGCTTGAAAGTACGGCTCTTGTGATATCAAGCCCGTAATGTTCGATGGACTTAAATACTCTCAGGGAATTGTCGGCGGAATTGCGGGACATGATGATGACCTCAACCCTACCGTCCTGACTCTTAAGCTTGTTAATATCAAGAAGGGCCTTGATAAGTGAAAAACCTGGGCCCGGCTTAAGGATCTCATTCTCGTGGGAAATTGTGTAATCCGAATAAGCCTGCATCCCCTGGCGCTCAAATATGTCATTTTCAATTGTAAGGTCAAAAAGCGCCCTGGAGGACACTCCGATGACCAGACGTTTTGCAAGATCGTATGGCATATTATCTCCTGTCAGATCCCGTTACGGAATCATCTGAGCCTGTTGGTTTCAAATCTGGCTATTGCATTGAGGCAGTTTAACATATCGGCGTAACGGCTTTCGATATCGCCCTTTCCGATCTCAAGGTCCAGTGCGATGGCCATTATATCGATCATCTCGTCCGTAAGGCGGGGACGGATCTTATTTAAGATTCTTATCCTGTCAATGGCGGTAGGGGCATCAAGGAAAGCCTCAACCTCCGGATCAATCTTTGCTTCCACCTTCTCGAAACGGTACTGCTGGGTTGCCTCCGGGTACTTGACTCTGTCCACAGGCTCCATGAACATGGCAAGGGGCCTTACATAAACCTGCCCGTCTCCGTAAAGAGCCTTGTAAACTACCATGTCCTCCCCTGTTTCAGAATGTTTGGCAAGGGTCAGAATCATGTAGTTGTTGCCCTTAAAATGTCTGTAAGTTTCGTTCTCTTTGGGTAATTCTCTCATAAATTCCTTCTTTTACGAAAATATTATCTGTGAACTGCTGAATTCAGTCACGGGTCCAAGCTCGGTGATGGCTCCGGTAAGGGCACGTTCTCTCTCAGCATCAAGATTGATATATGAAGGCAGATGTATAAGGATCTCATAGTCGTAATGCACGCCGTTAAGGGATGTTGCCGTAATATTGATCCCGGCGTTCTTGATCCCGTGCTGCAAAAGAATCTCTCTTACCTCGGCCTTGTATTCGTTCTCGCAGGCGAAGCGTTCCTCGGAAAAGAAACGTTCCTTGGCCTCCGCCCGTAATTTAAATATCATAAAAAGAACGGTTATAAGCAAAAAAGCAAGAATAAGTGCTTTAAAAAGTGATCTTTCTCTGGTTTTCATATCGGACCTCCGTTTGATCTGTGCTGTTTGTCTCTTAAACACAGATTACGATGTAACATGTCCGATAAAAAGTACTCAGTCCCCTGCTGCTCCCGAAAGCCCGGTTATAAGCATTTCCACGCCGAGACTGTCGGTGGTGTTGCCCTTTTTGATGGCCTCGTCCGTATCCGCACAGGCCTTGAGACAGGTCTTGATGTCTTCAAGAGTCAGCTTCCTGCAAAGATCTGAAGTCTTACGCACAAGCCAGTCTTTGATGCCCGTCTTTTCCTCAATTATCCTTGAAGAATAGCCTCGGTTAAGGCCGTCCTTTACCTTAAGCATCTGGTCGTACTGGCGAACAAGAAGCGTCAGTATGTGAAATGGCGACTCACGCAAAAGAACAAGGTCGTTGTAAAGATCCAGTGCAACCCGCGGTTTGTGGGAAGCTATTGCGGTGATCATGTCAAAGATCTTGTTGTTTATCTGATGAGTGCAGACTTCATCGATATCCGCCGTGGTAATTGCCTCTCTTCCGTAACAATAGGCGGAAAGCTTGCGAAACTCATTCTCAAGAAGAGTCATATCCTTGCCGGCCTCTGAAAGAAGATACATGGCGGTTGCGGGACTCATGGCAAAGCCTGCTGCCTTTGACTGATTAATGAGCCACCTTGCAAGGCTTTCTTCCGACTGTTCCCCGAATTCCTCGACGATTCCGACAGAGCCTACTGCCTTAAATAACTTAGAGCGCTTGTCGGCTTTTTCTTCTACAAATATGAGGATAACGTCCTCCTGGAGTTCCTTGACTGCATCGGTCAATCCATCAGTCTTGCCACTGCTCTTAGGCTCCTCGTCCGATGACCCCGAAGCCCCGAACCAGCCGGAATTCTCCACCACCACAACTCTGTGCTCCGCCATGAAAGGCATGGTTGAAAGCTGGGCCATAACCTCCGAAACATCCGTATCCTTACCCTCATAATAGGAGTAATTCAGGGTGTCGCCCTCGGCCACCAGAGCGCGCTTAAGCTCATTCTTCCAGAAACGGCGAAGATACCCCTCCGTCCCGTACAGAAGATAAGCTCTGGCAAATGATTTAGTTTTCAGGGAATCCGATACTGCTGACATCCTCTGTCTGCTCCCTCGATCAAAATAAGCATCTCTATTTTACGCTTTTAGGCTATGGCTTGCAAGACGAACAAAGCCCGCGGTTCTTAATATTTCCTTACGGAAACCTCTCCGCTTGAAAGGGCCTCTGTCCTGCCGTCCTCGTATTCAACAAGTAGCCTGCACTCTCCGTCGATCCCCGTAACCTTGGCGTATTTGGGCTTCGATCCCTTCACGAAATTCTCTACTCTCACATACTTTCCTATAAGGATCGAGCGCTCCACATACTGATCCACGAAGGAACCTGCGGGCATTTCAAGCCTTTCTATCAATCTGTCTGCAAAAGAAGCCGCAAGCTTGGCCCGTTCGTTTTCTTTTGCGGGAGTATCCAAAAGAAACCCTGCGATGTCCCGTATCTCTCCGGGGAAGCCCTCGTAGGGGTTGTAAACGTTGATTCCTGCGCCGATGACCACGTGGGAAAGGCTGTGATCCTCCATGGACGCAATGCCCTCCGTAAGGATCCCCGCCACCTTCCGGTCATTATAAAATATATCGTTGACCCACTTGATGCCGGTTTTGATATTAAGGGCCGTCTCAATCGCCTCGGAAAGAGCCACGGCGGTGAGGCTTGTGTAGGTCGATGCCTCCTCGAAACTCACGTGAGGATAGATAAGAAAGCTCATGTACAGTCCCGTATCCTTTGGCGAAAAGAAACTCCTCCCCCTTCGCCCTCTTCCGTTTGTCTGCCTTGCGGCCACGAAAAGCGCCTCCCTGCCCGGATGTTCCTTGGCGTACTGAAGGGCAAGATCGTTGGTTGAACCGACCTCGTCGTACACAAAGAGCTCAAGCTCCCGGCGGGTGGTAAGATACTGCTTAATATCCGCAGCCGTAAGGGACGGAGCGTTCTTAACAAGCCTGTATCCTCTGTTGGTAACGGCTTCGATCTCGTAGCCTTCCTTTTTGAGGGCGCGGATCCCTTTCCAGACTGCGGCGCGCGTAATAAATAGCTTTCCGGCCATTTCCTCGCCGGAAGTAAAGTTTGCGCCGTTTGCCTCGAGAATGCTTAATATCTGTTCTTTTGAAGTAAGTCCTGTTTTCATGGCAGTCATTTTTCTATAATTGTAAACCTTTCGGGATTTGATATTGCAATGATACGAATTCAATTGTAAACTATCGCCTGTTGATTGTAAACCGCCAGTTCATGAAACCGGCGATTGTAAACCTGCTTCAACAAAAAGAAACATC
The DNA here is from genome assembly GCA_024695575.1 of Lachnospiraceae bacterium. Classification (GTDB taxonomy): domain Bacteria; phylum Bacillota; class Clostridia; order Lachnospirales; family Lachnospiraceae; genus UBA1258. Next base: position 8,556 of record JAILHY010000112.1, on the reverse strand, counting down.
AGGAGATTTGAAACATGAACAAAACACACATCCGTACCATGACCTTCGTCGCTCTTTCCGCCGCAATAATCTGCGCCCTGAGCCCCTTTTCTTTTGCCATACCCGTAAGCCCCGTACCCATCTCGCTTTCGATCCTTGCGATCTACATTGCGGTTTACGCCTGTGGCTTTAAATGGGGAAGCGCGGCGGTGCTCTTATATATCCTCATAGGCCTTGCGGGAGTTCCCGTATTTGCAGGCTTCTCCGCAGGTCCTGCCAAACTCATGGGCCCCACCGGCGGCTATATCGTAGGCTACGTATTTGTATCCTTGATTGCTGGGCTTTTCATCGAGAAATTCGAAAGCAAGCTTTACATGCACGCCGTTGGAATGGTGCTTGGAACCGCAGTCTGCTACATGCTTGGAACCTTCTGGCTCTCGGTGACCGCATCCCTTACCTTCAAGGCTGCATTGTTTGCGGGCGTTATCCCCTACATTCCCGCAGATATCGTTAAAATAATAATCGCCCTCCTGACGGGTCCTGCCATCAGAAAGGCGATAAAGAAGCTTTGATCGCTATAGCTTTTTCTTTGTCCTGTTAAAAAGAATGATAAAGCAGATAATATGAACGCTGGTGGTCACGACCCAGGATACCGGATAGGAAGTGTAAAGGCATTCAAGGGTGTGATTGACTCTGAATATCGTAAATATCCACACTACTCTCAGTCCACATGCCCCAAGGAGGGATACGATCATGGGAGTCACTGAATAGCCGAGGCCGCGAAGGGCTCCCACGCACACATCCATGGTGCCGCAGGTAAAGTAAGTAAGCATGATTATTCCCATTCGTATCATTCCGTAATGGATGATTATGTCCTTGTCCCCCGCTCCCGCGTACAAAGAAAGAAGCTGCGGTCCGAAGGCATAGGCAAGGCCGCCTGTGGTAAGGCCTATCACTATCACGCAGCCAAAGCACATGAGGAAGACCTTCTTTATCCTGTCAAAGAGCTTGGCTCCGTAATTCTGCCCGATAAAGGAAAGGCAGGTAACGTGGAACATATTCATGCACACATATACAAATCCTTCGATATTGGACGCGGCGCTGTTTCCCGCCATGGCGTCGGCGCCGAAGGAATTGATGGATGACTGTATTAGCACGTTTGAGATTGAGAAGATGGAACCCTGAAATCCCGCGGGGAGTCCAAGCTTCAGTATCTGCCAGAGTTTATCCTTAACGATCCCGATCTTGCGGATATCGAAGCGATAGCACTCCGTACTCTTCATTAAACATCTGATAGTCAGAAATGCCGAGATTCCCTGGGAAAGAATGGTCGCCAGCGCCACTCCGTCAACTCCCATGTGAAATACAACGATAAATATCACATTGCAGATCGCATTAACAGCCCCGGCAAAAGTAAGATAATACAGAGGCCTTTTGGTATCGCCGATGGCACGAAGTACTGCTGCCCCGAAGTTATAAAGCATGGAAAGGGGCATGCCCGCAAAGTAAATTCGAATATAGAGGCTTGAAAGGGGAAGCACATCATCAGGTGTTCCCATGAGCTTAAGCAGTGAAGGCGCCACGGAAATACCGAGAATCGCCAGAAAAACGCCGCTTATAACCGCAAGTGTAAGGGATGTGTGGACCGTTTCCTCCACGTCCTTCTCGCGCTTGGAGCCGTAAAACCTCGCTACCAGCACGTTGCCCGCCGTGGAAAGGCCCATAAAGACATTTACAAGAAGGTTGATCAAAGAGCCCGTAGACCCTATGGCCGCCAAGGCTCCCTTGCCCACGAAACGTCCGGCCACAACCATGTCAACCGCATTAAAAAGAAGCTGTAAGATTCCCGATAAGATCAATGGGATGGTGAATGAAACGATCATGGGGAACAAAGGTCCCTTGCACATATCCATCCCATATTCTTTCTTTTTCATAAGATAATTCTCCGCTATGGCTTACTCTGCCTTCGCAAAATAATGTATCCAGTCCGCCTTGAAATAATAGATTGTAAAAGCAATTGCACTGACAGTCCAGGTGAGTGGATAAGCCCAGAATATCACGTTGATCACAGGTATAAAGTGAACAATAACCGTTATATAAGTAATTCGAAGGAGGCACCAGCTTGAAAGCATAACCGCCATCGGTATCTTGGTCTTGCCGGCTCCTCGAAGGATTCCCGCTAGGCAGTGATTAAGGGCAAGCAGGCAGTAAAACAGGCTCTCGGTACGGGACTGTGCCACACCCACCGCGATAACGTCCGCCTCCTGGGAGAACATCCGCAAAAAGAAAGGGCAGAACATAAACTCGATGGCACCGATGACCTCGGCTGCGATCACACCGATGGAAATGCCGATGCGGGCACCCTTTCGCACTCTGTCGTACTCTCCCGCTCCTAAGTTCTGACTCACAAAGGTCGTAAGAGCCATAGACATACAGGTTATGGGAAGGAACACGAAACCTTCCAGTTTAAAGTAGCTTCCGCAGCCTGCCATGGCAACGGATCCGAAAGCATTGATATTGGACTGTACCACCACGTTACCGATGGCGATAACGCTGTTCTGGATACCCGTAGGTAAACCGATTGCCAGTTCCTTACGCACCGTGGGACCATCGATCCTTATCTCCCTGATGCGAACCCTGTGGGGCCCGTCTACCTGTGTCAGCTTGTAGAAAGCAAGTAACGCGCTTACAAACTGGGCAATGACCGTGGCTGCTGCCGCTCCCGCGATCCCCATGGGTGTAAATCTTACAAAAACTATATCAAGAACGGTGTTTAAAACCGTACTTACGATCAGATAATAAAGGGGGCGCTTGCTGTCTCCCATGGCCTGGAATATACCGCAGCAGGCGCTGTAGAGGATATTAAAGAGCCCTCCCAGGAAATAGACCTTGAAATACAGGACGGAATTGGGAAATACATCCTCGGGTGTACCCATCCATCTAAGCAAGGTGGGTGTGAAAAAGAAACCAAACACCGTCAGGAACAGTCCCAAAAGAAGGGCCAGTGCGACTCCCGTGTGTGTTGCGATGGCTACGCCTTTGTAGTCCTTTGCGCCGTACCTCTTTCCGATTATGACGCCACTTCCCATGAACAGGCCGTTAATAAAGCCCACCATTAGAAAAATGAGGCTTCCGGTGGTACTAACCGCTGCCAAAGCCTCTTTTCCAAGCACGTGACCCACAACCACTGAGTCCACAATATTATACATTTGTTGAAGAAACTGGCCAATGAACAGCGGAATTGCGAACATGACCAGTTTCTTTGTTATACTTCCTTCAGTCATACGAGACTACTATATACCACAGTTTACTCTTTATCAACTGATAGAATTATTAATTTTTTATAATAAATCAAGCCTCTTCCTCGTCCCGTCTTTTATGGCCCTTGTAGAGCTCAGAAGCTACGGTTATCACTACGCCGAGAGCCTCTAAGGGCCAGTCGATGTGGCAGGTTCCGAGGAATGCAAACAACAGGCCGAAAGCATTGATCACGATAAGGATCGGGAAGTGTCCCTTTCTTCTTATCAGTAATTTCTTTTTCTTGCCATCCTTGGTTTCGATGGTTTCGGTTTCTTCTTCACGGTCGTTATCCTTCCAGTAAAGAAGTGCGGTTACTGCAGAAAGGATCAGCATCAGAAGCACTGCCCAATGCCAGTAACACTTGCCGCCTTCATGCTCGTGAGTTCCGTTGATCTCCTCAATGAGATCGTCAAAGAGTTTAAGTGCTGCGGGTGAAAGCTCATCAAGTATGGCAATGGTGAGATATTCCGATTCAAAATCATCGGTGCTGATGGTGATGGTATCGGGATCCGTGTCAAGGTCCTTAAACATTACGTATCCGTCAGCCTTTCTAACTACCAGGCAAAGGTTTTCCCCTTCTTTTCTGATCTCTTCGGGGATATCTATGGTCACGATAATGGGTGAGCCGCTTCGTAAGATCCTCGTCCAGTCTGCGTCGTTTATTTTCTTTTCAAGTTCCAGATAAACGTTTGATCTGATCTCGGCTTTGTGACCCTGTTCCTCGCTGAATTTCTCAAGGAACCCGTCATCTTTGATCTCCTGATCGTCATCAACCGTAAGTCTGATCACAACAACGCTTCCGTCTTCCAGAAGTCCCCATTCGTCGGGATCAAGGACTGCTACGGCTGCCTCACCCTTGTTGTGGATGGTGGCATTACCGCCGTCAAATTTGATCCTGCCGTCGTAAAGTTCAGGTTCATCCTGCCCGATTATACGCTGTATGTCTTCCGAAATAGTCTCTTCGGGATCGGGTTTCCTGTCGGCAGGTCCGGTTTCCGGCAAAGTATCTGCAGGATTGGTAATAACCGGTACTGCACTGTCGGGTGAACTGTTTCCTTCGTTCTTAGGTTCTTCTTTATTGGTTTCCTTAGTGTCAGGCTTATCGTCCTTCCCGGAGGATCCGGGATCGCTTGATCCGCCGCCATCGCCTGAATATCCGCCGCCTGTGGAACCGCCGCCGCCGTTAGATCCACCGCCGCCTCCGCTGTGAGGAGGAAGTGTATTTGCAGTGGTCTCGATAACAAGAAGACCGTCTTCGTAGGTTATCTCATAAAATGCGCTAACATCGTTACCAAGGCTGTCAACGATCACTGCCTTGGGTGCAGCGCCACTGTTACCCTTTAACAGGTTCTTACAGCTTCCCTTGGTTGCAAGATCAGGCTTTTCGGCCTCGACCTTCAGGTCTGAAGCGGTAAGGTCCACGGTATTTCCTTCCGCAAGTGTTCCCGAGGTGATCTCCCATTTTTCGTACTGCGATGCCTCGAAGGGCTTGCCGTCTTCGGCCTTTGAGAGCGAAACTGCGGAAATCGTAAGCTTTCTTGGCGTAATCGCATATTTAACTCTCTTAACTGCAGGCGCATAGCCTTCCGTTTCGGGAGCGCTTAACTTAACCGTCATGGATACGGGAGCGGTGTATACCGTGCTGTCATCACCCTGATCGGGAGTGTAGGTTATTACCGTACCCGCGTTACTCTTGGCTGCAATGTCCTTAACGGTATGCTGTTTGCCGTCGTATTCGATCACGTAATCCTCAGCTTCGATATTCTGAAGAAGCACACCTACCGCAAGAATACCGTCCACGTAAGTAATGTCGTAGTTGTCCGTCACATCGGCGTCCGCTGCGTCATTCATAACGAAATCGTGGGCCACATTGTAGGACCAGCCCTTAACTTTCTGTACGCCGTCTATCTTGTATTCCTTAACGCTGTCACCCTCTGCAAGGCCGTACTCAGCGGTAAATTCGTAGGAATCCTCGCTTAAGCTAATGCCTTCTTTGTACTCTTCCTGAGCTGAACCTGCTGTTACCTCAATGGGGCGCTTTGCAAGAAGAAAACTTCCGCTTCCCGCAAGGGATTTGTAGTTGCTGCAGGTTATATAGTAGTGGAAACTGTAAGGATCCACGCTGCCTGCGTTCAATTTAACATACTTGAATTCGGGCTGCGTGGTGGTTCCTTCAGTCAGGTAGTTATTGTCGTCAAGTACGGTATCAAGGCTGTAGTAAACCGTAGGCGCATCGCCCTCAACCTTGTCAGCTGTCACATCCAATGCAAAAGAATGTGCCTTTGCATCATAAACAGCGGATAGATCACTGAGTGACGCGGTCATTTCGGCTTCTTTTACCGTAAGTTCGGCATTGACAACAGTGATATCGTAGTTTCCGCTCTCAGTATACTTAAGCTCAATAGGATAGGTTCCAACGGGTGAAGACTGGGTAGCGGTGGTCTCTGCCTTGATGGCAAGGGCAGCCATATCAGCCGCATTAACTATTCCGTCTACGGGATCAACCGCCATTGTAAAGGCAGGGTTGGCATCGCCGTAGGTCTTTTCTTTGTTGTCGGCCGTGAGCTTAATGTTCTTTTTAAATATCTCAAAAGATACGCATGCGGATGCGGCCTCGAAATAATTGCGGGACTCGCCTTCCGCGATCCTTACCCAGTATTTGCCGGCATCCGTCGGTGCAGCTATGAGCTTGGAACCCGGTGTGCCCAGATGATCGTTAAAATACTCAAACACTACCGAAGCTGTATTATCAGTATCTGATGCGCCTTCACGGACTCTGGTATAGACAGGTGTATCCGCAACCAACGCATCATAGGTCTTGTCGGATACCGAGGTTATATCAAGGATATCCTTGGCCTTGGTCACCTTTAATCTGCCCGGGGTGTAGGTAATGTCATAGTTATCCGTCACGTTGTGTGAATCCGATGTACGTATGATCACCGCATCTCTTATGATATTGGGCTTTTCGCCTGCATCGTGTATGTAGCCTGCGATCACGATGGAACTTAAGCTATCCTTCGCCGTGATGCCCGTACCCGCTGCAGCAGGACTTACCGTAAAGTCGGGTGTTAAGCCTGTGGTCACGTCCTTTCTGTGATCCTTGGCATCATAAACCCATTCGCCTCCTTCGGAAGTGAAGGTTACGGGGCGCTTTGAAATTGTAAACTCCTTGAATTCAGACTCTGCGGCGTTATAGTTTGCGGTTTCGTCTTCCGTTACTTTAACGTAGTATGTGCCTGCGTTTTCAGGTTTCTCTGCCATTTCCTGCTTGTTGCTGTTAAAGTACTTAAAGATCAAAGAAGCCGGATTGTCGGAAGGTCCTCCGTTTCTTGATCTGGAGCAACCCGAAACCGTAACGGGCTCCGCATCATAAACCTTAGTTGCATCCTCGGTTACAGTAAGTGTATCCGTAGCCTTGGCAACTATGAGCTGCCCGTTATGATAATGAATATCGTAGTTGTTATTTACTACTTTGGTACTGTCGGTCTTATCCTTAATGACTGCTGCCGAGATCACGTTATCAACAGAGCCTGCATTGGTAATGCTTCCCACTATGCTTATGGAAGCGACCTCATCTTTGTCTGCAAGCTGAAGGAAAGGATAAGCACTTGAAAGAGCGTAATCTACCGTCGTTCCGGTTGTTTTGTTCTTTGTAAGAGCCTCTCCGTCATATACCTTGTAGCCTTCCGCGGAAACAAACTCAACAGGACGCCTGGTTACGGTAATGGTTTCGCTTCCCGATATATCTTTGTAATTACTGCAGGTTGCGTAATAGTAAACAGTGTATGGAACTACAGTGTCTCCGCTTAAGTTAACATTTACCAATCCCGGAGCAGTGGTACTTCCGGCCGTGGTGTAATTACTGTTGTCAAGAGCCGTAAGTGCGTAGTAAACAACGGGAGTATCACCTTCAAGGGCTGTAACCGTAATATCGGCAGAGTGCGATGTTCCGTCGTAAACGTAACTTGCAGCGCTGTGACTTGCGGTAAGATTAGCTTTGGTGATCTCATAGGATCCCGGGGTTGTGGTAACCGTATAGTTTCCGTGAGTATCGGTGTAAGATACCGTAAGCGCATGTGTTCCCACATCAGAACGGACAGTAAAGGAACCTGTTGATACTGCGCCAAGTTCCGAAATAATATCTGCCTCATTCATTGATGCCTGCGAAAGTGTTGCTTCGGCACCGTTAGTGACTGAAACAGTCAACGTATCCAATGTAGCGCCGTAAACGCTTCCGTGACCTGCGCTTGCAAGCTTGTCATCAGCCTTTAAGGTTACGGCACGTTTATTGATGGTAAGGTTACCGGGAATATATGTAATAAAGTAATTGCCCGTAACATCCTCGCCTGCAGCGTTCTTTATTACCGCATCGGAAGGAAGGTTGTCTGCCGTGTTGCTTCCGTTCTTACCGCCGTCATAATCCGTGATACTTCCGTTTAACTTAAGGGAAGTTATATGATCTCCCGTCAAAAGGGCACTGTTGGTAAACCCTGTGGAAGGCAGCGTCGCAACCGTTGAATAGGTCAAAGGCGTTCCGTCATAGATCTTGTCCGCGTTGGAACCAGTGATGGTCACAGCGGTTCTGGGGCCTGATGTAACCACATCGGAATCAAGGACATTAGCTTTACCGGTGTTATTGGTTTCTGATGCAATAGCCTGTATGCTAACGGTAAAGCTTCCGAAGAGGCCGCTCATCTTGCCTGAGAAATCATGGGTCTGCTTATCTGCGCCCACACTTACGGTATCCTTAAGAACACTGTCCTGATAAAGTTTTAATTCATATCCCTCTACAGCCACATCACCGATGGAAGGAGCCGCTTCCCAGGTGATGACGCTTGCCTCTGCACTGCTCCAAACAGGTGCAGACATGACAAGCTTAGTCTGCTTAACGGTAAGTACGCCTGTGTTATAGGTGATGGTGTAGTTATTGTTGCTTTCGCCCGAAACACTTATGGTATAGGTACCTACAGGTGAGTAGGCACCCAGAACATCGCTGTAGTCTGTCGTGTAAGCAAGGCTTCCGTTAAAGTCGTGTTCGCCTCTGGTAGTCTCTATGGTCTCGCTGTTCTTAAGGCCTGTGGCGGTGTATGTATAAGAAGAAGGCTTTGCCTCACCGTAATAAATTTCCTTATCATCAGGAGTTACGGAAAGATTGGTTACATAGATCCCTGCAGTAGCGGATCTGTCGGTCTCATCAAGGGCATATCTTTCCGTAAGCCAGGTTCCAAGTTCATAATGTACTTCAATAGGCTTATTTGTTCCTACGTTCTTGCTGTC
>JAILHY010000016.1 GCA_024695575.1 Lachnospiraceae bacterium | reverse complement strand
AAATGAGAAAGATTTTCTTCCGACAGTACTGACAATAGTACTTGCAACGGTTTACTTCGGATTCAGGAAGATATACAAAAAGAAAATGTCACCGATTGTCCTCATACTGATAGCTGCATTCACCGGTATAGTGGTTTATGGTATTTAGATACCTTTGAAATAAATATATTTCTGAATTTCTTTATGGTGAAGCGGGTGGGATTGCCGGAGATGATTACGTCGATCTCGCCGCAGTCGGCGGTGCAAAAGAAAGGGATATTAAGATCCTTCAATCGGTCGGTGACTTCGGGGCTTGGGTGATGGTAGCGGTTATCGATGCCTGCGGAAATGATCGTGGCTTTCGGGTTAACTGCCCGCAAAAAAACTTCACTGCTGGCACTCTTGGAACCGTGATGGGGTGATTTAAGGATATCCGCGGAAAGCCTGTTCAAAATCAGCCGTCCTTCGGTTTCCTCCGATATGTCCCCGGTAAAGAGCATGCTAAACTCCCCGTATTCCGCCCTGAATGTAAGCGAATCCGAATTGACGTCTCCAAGGGATCTCTCGGGGGCCGGCCACAGGAAGTTTAGCTTCCAGTCGCCAAAAGAAGCCCTGTCCCCCTTTGCCACCTCATGGACGGGAATCCCGTTACCACCTGCAAGGGCCTTAAGATCCTCAAGCTTAGGATCTACAGTTCCCAGTCTTTGAAGGATCAGCGCATCCACAGCGATCCCGTTTCGCTTGTAGCTTTCAAGGCACTCGATTATCCCCGATGAATGATCCTTATCCGAATGAGAAAGAAAGAACCCCTCGATTCTCTTGATCCCACTTGCATTTAAAAAAGGCTCAAGATCATAATTCCATACCTCACTCTTGGATGTGGAACCGCAGTCACTGACAAAGGCTGTCCTTGGTCCGGTCCTCACCACAATACATTCTCCCTGCCCCACATAGAGCATGGAAACGGCCGGAGTCCACCACCATATAGCAGAAACCGCCTGCATTATGCAGGTTATTATGAGTGCACCGCTTAACCGTCCCATGCACTTTCGCCCCTTGAAGGCGTAAAACAAAAGTGCCGCGTAATAGATTAAGATCACGATGAAATGCGGTTCTCCCGAGAGCCTTAACGCCCCAAACTTAAGCACGGATAACGCCAAAAGGTCCGTTATCTTTAAAAGCCCATATTCAATAAGGTCAAAGAATCCTGCAAGCCTCTCTAATCCCAGTGAACTTGCCGCAAGCGCAAAGAACCCGTCTCCCAGCATGAGCGGCCCAAAGGGCACGATGCAAAGGTTAAGGAGTATCGCCCCAAGTGTATAGGCTCCCGAAAACTTTAAGGTCACCGGCAGCATGATGAGGCACATGGCAAAAGAAAACTTTACCGCGTCCTTAAGCTTTTCTTTTACACCGGAAAGACCCGTGAGTATCCCCGCCTCGTTCATAAACCCGATACCAAACACCGCAGTATACGAGTAAATGAAGGCTGAATCCGTGAGCCAAAGTGGATTGACCAACAAGGTCAAAATTGCCGCAAAGCTCGCCGCACTGAGCATATCGTAGCTTTCACCCAGTATTGAAGCCACAAGCCTTACGGTGTACATGATTATGGCTCTTGCGACCGACACGCCAAAATCAATGAGCATTCCGTAAAGAAAAAGCAAAATGATCGTCAGGATACATGCGGGAGTTTTCCTGCGCAAGATTGCCTTCGCCAGCCTGAAAACCGCTCCCGCAAAGGCGGACACGTGAAGTCCCGAAACCACCAGAAAATGGGCGAGTGAAACACTCTGATAAAGGTTCTTTCTTTCAGGAGAAAGACCGGATTTATCCGCCAGAAGAAGGGTGTTGATGGTTCCCGATTCCCTCGGGCAGTACTTTCGTACGCAGGAAATCAGATACACTCTTAAGGAATTGAGCCGTTCGTGAAGTAAGAATGGCGCCGGTTTCTTTTCCGTAATATCCAGAACTTTGATGCTATAGTCCATGCCCCGGGCCTTATAATAGGCAAAAGAATCAAACCCGCCCTTGTTGAAGGCTCTGTCGAAGGATCCGTACTTTCCTTTTATAGTGACCGTGCTTCCGACCACCGGCTCCGGCCCCACGTACTCGCTGCATCTGCAGAGGGCAGGGCCTGCCGTAAAGGTCTTAAGATTGCCGTTTTCATCGTAGGCCTTCGATTTGACTGTTGCGGTCAACGTGACGTATTTACCCTTCGCCACAGCCCCGGAGCCATGATTTCCCGGCGCCCCATCGCCTAAGGCCTTCGCAAACAATATCCTGTTCCACGCAAAAAGAAAGGGTATCATCACGCAGAGCAAAACAAGGAGAGGACGTTTAATCCACTGTGATATAGTCTTTAAGCTTGGCAAAAGTAGCCTCTCCTATTCCCGATACGTTCATAAGATCTTCGATCTTGTTAAACCCTCCGAACGCTTCCCTGTATTCGATTATGGCGTCTGCTCTGGTGCCGCCCACTCCCCTGAGGGTGGTCAGTTCATCGCGGCTTGCAGTGTTTAAGTTCACAAGCCCTCCGGAACTCCCTGACTTAGCACCTGTCCCGCTGTCAGTCAAAGCAAACTCCGACGCGATTCCCGCGGGTTTAACATTCTCTTCCTCACGGACCTTGGGAATGACAACGGTTGCATCCTTGCTGATGGTCTTTACAAGATCAATTCCCGAAAGGTCGGCTGTATCCGTGGCTCCCCCTGCCGCATTAATGGCTTCAAAGAGCCTGGTGTCGCCTTCAAACACGTAGATCCCGGGGTCGTTCACTTCCCCCATGACCGCAACATAGATCTTCGCCTCGGAAGCCGGCTCCGAAGCGGGCTCCTTGGTTTCTTTTTCAGTATTTGCGCACGCGGAAACAGACCTGTCGGCTTCAGTCGAAACAACCGGGTCACAGGCATAAACTATCTCTCCCTTAGAGGCGCATCCGCTTAACAATAAAAGGGAAACAAGAGATAAAAAGAATAAATGATGTTTCATTGAGATCCTCCGGGCCGGAGGATTTGTGTTGACAAAGGGTATATTATCGCAGACGGATCAGAATGTCAACCGGAAATGAGACTTGCTCACCCTTCCGGTAACATTCAGTTTCCTAACTGTGTTTTGATCTGAGATTCCAGGTTGCTAAGCAGCACATCCGCTTCCTCGCCTTCCCATACCTCCTGGAACGTAATCTCAAGCTGTACCCAGAAATTACTGCTCTCCACGATCTTGGGAAGCGGGATGGAACGTGCATACTCCTTCTGGAAGGTGATGCAGGAATCTTCCGTGTAGCCGGCATCCATGCAGGCTGCAAGCTTTCCGCTCTTTGAATAAAGATTCTTTGAATATGAACTGGTAACAAAGGCCGCAAATCTGTTGGCTGCTGTCTTGTTCTCGGAATAACCGTTAACTATCACAGCTTCGGTAACCGACATGGATCTTGACTTGTAATCCTTGGAAACATCAGGAACAAGCTCGTATCCGATCTCCATGGGCTTCTCTATGCTGTCAAGATCTATAAGCTCGTCCTCGGATTCTTCGCCGGTCTTCTCGTCGAGGATCTCAAGATTGTGAGCTTTGGCTTCTTTTATCTTGTTCTTGTACTCTTCGTTGGCCTCGGCAAGTGCGGCATCGATCTTGGCGATTGCATTGCTTGTGGCTATGGTGTAAACCGTCTTTCCGGCAATGAAATCATTAAGCACCTTCTCAGCTGATGAATCTGCCGCATCAATGGAAAAGAACTGGTTAAGGCCCTGATAAACCTGCATGCACTTGAGAGCATCAGAGTTGTAGATATTGATGTTTCCCTGATCGTCTCCGGAATCTCCTCCAACGATCATGTAATTTCCCACAAAAAAATAGTTATAGAAAATGTCCGAAACGTCCCACTTAAAGACGTTCTCAACGCCTTCTTCGGGCTCGTAGGCATCCGCAAAATCAAGGATGTCCTGCACCGTTTGCGGAACATAATCAAGGTAGGATACTTCCTTGACTTCCTCCTCTGTTTCCGGCGCTTCCTCAGTGGTTTCGGCAGGCAAATCTCCTTCTTCTTCCTCGAAGTCCTCCATTTCGGAGGCGGAAAGACCTTCACCGGCGGATGCCTTCTCACCGGCATTGATCCTGTCTGCCCAGTTCTGAAGCAGGGTCTTGTTATAAAGCAGGACGCTTGTCTCAAAAGCAAGGGGATAGCCTACATACTTGTCCTTGTAGGTGACCGCATCAAGAGCGCCCTTTGAAAAACGCCCGTCAGCCATGGCAGAGCCCGGATCCGTAACTTCGGAAGCAAGTCCGGCCAGGTATGCTTTCTCCAGTGATTCATTTGAAAGAAGGTAAATGTCGGGGAACTTCTCGCCCTTAATGGATGCTTCGTTGATATTCTCAAGATAATCCTTGGAATCCACAAGCACAGGAACAACGCGGATACCTGCATACTTCTCATGAAATGCAACTGCCGCGTTGACAAAGAAATCGGTGAGGCCTGCGTCACTGTACCAGAAATAAACCGTTTCTGTGGCATCGTAAGGATTGTTACGCATTTCCTCAAGCCGTCTGTTATGCTGATTTCCTATATAGACGGAACCTGCAACGATTGCGATCAATGCAAGAACCGAGATCAATTTTCTTTTGAAACCCATATCTGTACCTGTACTTTGCTGATATCAGTCCAGGCACTCAAGCAAAATATTTATCATTTCATCCACGTCCTGCTTGGAAATAACAAGAGGCGGAACAAACCTTATAATATTGGAGCCCGCATTAATCAATACAAGGCCGTGCTCAAGCGCTGCATTAATGATGGGTGACACGGGTCCGTCAAACTCAAGCCCCTGTATCAGTCCCACACCTCTGTGAGCTACTATATGACTGTGATCCCTTGCGACGGATTCAAGTCTTTCATACAGATAATCACCCACATTCTTAACATTATCTATTATATTGTTTTGCTCAAATAATTCAAGCACTTTATCCGCTGCAGCACAAACAAAGGGATTGCCGCCGTAGGTGCTTCCGTGGTCTCCCGCAACAAGGGAACTGTCAGCGATCTCCTGGGTCATAAGGAAGGCACCGATGGGCACGCCGCATCCAAGAGCCTTGGCTACCGTCATCACGTCTGGCTTAACGCCGTACTTTTGCCAGGCAAACATATAGCCCGTTCTGCCCATTCCGCACTGGATCTCGTCAAGCACCAGAAGAATTTCTTTTTCATCGCAAAGCTTGCGAACTCCCTTGATGAACTCTTCCGTTGCGGGATAAATGCCGCCTTCGCCCTGAACCGTCTCGAAAATGATGGCACAGGTCTTATCGTTCACAAGAGCCTTAACGCTCTCAAGATCGTTCATCTTCGCATACTTAACCCGCGCAAGCCCCGGCTCGAAAGCCTCGCGATACTTGGGATTACCGGTTACCGACAGTGCTCCCAGGGTACGACCGTGAAAAGAATGCTCCATGGCGATGATCTCGTGGTCCGTGGTCCCGTCTTTAAGGAAAGCGTGCTTAAGAACCGTTTTGATGGCTCCTTCCACCGCTTCCGCACCACTGTTGCAAAAGAAAACTCTGTCCATCTGTGAAGCCTTTAACAATCTCTTGGCAGCCTTGATGGCAGGCTCGTTGTAATAGTAGTTCGAGGTGTGGATTATCTTGTCGATCTGCGCCTTAAGGGCATCGTTAAACTCTTTGTTGTTGTAACCGAGCGCAAATACCGAAATACCCGCAACGAAATCAAGATATTCCTTGCCGTTTAAATCATACAGTCTCACTCCGTCACCGTGATCGAACACGATGGGGTACCGGTTATAGGTATGCAAAAGAAGCGATTCCGCCTCATTTATAAGTGAATTCATCTTTTCCATTATTCCGTATCTCCATAGAAACAGGTGCCAATTCCTTCGTTGGTAAAGATTTCAAGAAGCAGGCAGTGTGCAATGCGTCCGTCAAGAATATGCACGCGGTTAACGCCTTCTTTTACAGCTGAAATGCAGCCCGAAAGCTTGGGAAGCATGCCGCCACCGATCACGCCGCTGTCAAGAAGGTCATTGGCCTCATCAACGGTCATTCTGGAAATGAAGGTGGACTTGTCGTTAAAGTCTCTGTATACTCCCTCAACATCAGTAAGGAACGCAAGTTTCTCGGCCTTTACCGCCTTGGCGATGGCACATGCCGCATCATCAGCATTAATATTGTAAGAAGTAAAATCATCGTCAAAACCGATGGGTGAAACGATGGGCAGGAAATCCTTTTCAAGAAGGTCAAGAAGGATCTTTGTATCAACACCCACTACATTTCCGACAAATCCAATGTCCTTGCCGTCTGCGTATTTCTTTTCGCATTTAAGTAATCCGCCGTCCTTGCCGGAAATGCCCACGGCTCTCACTCCCAGCTCCTGAACCATGGAAACAAGGGACTTATTCACCTTGCCAAGAACCATTTCCGCGATCTCCATGGTCTCTTCGTCAGTTACGCGAAGGCCGTTTACAAATTCGGATTTCTTGCCGGTTTTCTCGATCCAGCGGCTAATCTCCTTGCCGCCGCCGTGAACGATGATGGGCTTGAAGCCTACCAGTTTAAGGAGGGTTACGTCTTTGATGACGTTTTTCTGAAGTTCCGGGTTGCTCATGGCTGAGCCGCCGTATTTGACCACGATGATCTTGCGGTTGAACTTCTGAATGTAGGGAAGCGCCTCGATCAGCACCTCGGCCTTCGAAAGCAGTTTGTTCATTTCAACAGGTTCCATTTTAATCTCCTTATTAACTTCTGTAATCTGCGTTTATCTTCACGTAATCATAGGAAAGATCGCATCCGTAAGCCGTTGCGGATTCTTTGCCCATGTGCATGTCAGCCGTTATGAACACTTCTTTTGCGGAAAGAATGGTGCTTGCCTTCTCTTCGCTATAGTCCGTTGCCACGCCGTTTTCGAAGATCACCATGCTTTCTTTGCCATCTGAAAAAGAAAGTGTAACCTTCTCGGGATCGAAGTCCTCACCTGAATAGCCAAGCGCACAAAGAATACGGCCCCAGTTGGCATCGTGACCGAAAATAGCTGCCTTGGTAAGATTTGAACAGATAACGGATTTGGCAAGCTTGCGGGCACTTTCCTTTGATCCGGCATTAACTACCGAAACTTCCATGAGAGCCGTTGCGCCCTCGCCGTCTGCCGCCATCTTGCGGGCAAGAGTCCTGGTCACCGTATGGAAGGCTTCCTTGAAAGCCTCGAAGTCCGGTCCCTCCGATTCGATCTTTGCATTACCCGCCTCGCCGTTTGCAAGAACAACCAGCGTGTCATTGGTGGAAGTATCGCCGTCAACGGACACCATGTTAAAGGTATCCTTCACGTCTTCTTTCAATATTTTAAAAAGAAGCTCCTTTGAAACAGCACAGTCCGTGGTGATAAAACCAAGCATCGTGCACATGTTGGGGTGGATCATTCCGGCGCCCTTGCACATGCCGCCCACGCGAACCGTCTTGCCACCGACTGTAGTCTCGACCGCAACCTGCTTGTCAACGGTATCTGTGGTCATGATCGCATGAGCCGCTCTGTCTCCCGCTTCGGGACCCTCTTCAAGAGTCTCTGCCAGAACCACGGTACCGTTTACGATCCTGTCAACGGGAAGCTGCATTCCGATAACGCCCGTGGATGCCACCAGCACCGACCCTTCAGGGATCGAAAGCTCCGCGCCTGCCGCTTTGGCTGTCTCGGCGCAGACCTTAAGACCCTGTTCACCGGTACAGGCATTGGCAATACCGGCATTTATGACAACAGCGTGTACGGGATTGACTCCATCAGTCACTTGCTTGTCGTACTGCACACAGGCTGCTTTAACACGGTTGGATGTGTAAACACCCGCTGATGTACAGGGAGTTTTGGAAAAGATCATGGCCATGTCCGTTCTGTTCTGATACTTGATACCAGCAGCACAGCTTGAAGCCATAAATCCTTTGGGAGCGGTGATTCCGCCTTCGATCATCTTCATATTGACTACCTCGGTCATGCGTTATTGTTTTCGATAAATGCGATAATGTTTTCTTTATTTAAAGTAAAGTCGTAGTAGTTGAGATCTTCGCGTTTGGTCCAGCCCATGCTTTTCCAGAAGGCATTTCCAACGTCATTCTTGGTAAAAGCAATGAGACTCACCTTATTTATCTTCTCTTTGCGAAGGGCCTCCATGCAATAGCCTACCATCCTGGTGCCTACGCCCTGACGTCTCTTATCTTTATGTACGCACACGTGATAGAAACAGCCACGGCGACCGTCATGTCCGCAAAGAATAGCGCCTATGATCTTGCCTGATTCCTCGGCCACCACGCTTGTA
>JAILHY010000012.1 GCA_024695575.1 Lachnospiraceae bacterium | reverse complement strand
TTTATACTCTTCAAGCATAAGAAGAAGGCATACCGAATCCGCTCCGCCTGATATTCCTTCAACGATCGTATCACCCTGATGGATAAGGTCGTTCTCTTTTATATATGCTTTTACTTTTTCGTAAATGTTTTCCTTCTCCATGTTTTGATCCTCTTAACAGGTTCTTCCCATCTCCGGTGGGCCGATGGGCCCCTCCTATCTACATATATTAACTCATATCACGTAAAAAAGCACAGGAAATATTTAAATTCCCGTGCTTATTTATTGATGTCGGATCTGAACAGTATCTCGTTCTCGTACAGTAATCCGAGCTTCTCTTTTGCTATCTCCTCCACAAACTTATCTGTCTTCGTGTATTTCTCGTAATCCGTCAGTTTGCGTGTGCGCTCATGTTCTTCTTCAATCTGGGCCTGCAGCGTTGCTTCCTTCTGCTGATACTCGGCCTGTTTTTCCTTAAGTTCATGTCCCTTGAACAGGATAACCGCCATAAGTATGAGTACCACAAATGAAACAAGTGCCATACCCAGCCGATTCTGCCGTTTCCTGCGAAACGCGACTCTTCTGGCCATAACATACTCCCCTTTACCGGTTTAGCAGATCTCCCCGTGATCCGTCCGGCTCCCTCTTGTTAACATAATATATTATATATAAACGAAACTACCTTGTCAAATACAACATATTGTGGGGTTGGGGTTACATAAAATTATGTTACAGTACTTTATACATTTCTTTTGCTTCTTCTTTTTTGACGGTCTCTTTTACCGACAGGACTTCCACCTTCAAAGGATTTGTCCCGAACATGATCTCAAGGATGTCTCCTTCCTTGACCTGTGCCGACGCCTTGGCCGGGCGTCCGTTTATCGTCACCCTGGCTGCATCGCATGCATCGTTTGCAACGGTCCTTCTCTTTATGATCCTTGAAACCTTAAGATACTTATCAAGACGCATGATCAAACTCCTTTAATCTCTCTCTTCCACTCTCCGGCCAGCCGCTCAAGGCTCCATGCCGCATTAGCCGGGCTCGTTGACGGAAGGCACACGGCACTTCTTCCGATAACAGGTTCGATGAACTTCTTATAATACTTCTCCGCTGTCCTGCCGTTAACTGCTATCTTTTGTATATCAACCTTATTCAGTATAACGGACAGATCATTCGGTGCAACATTACCGATGCTGGCATCGGATGAGCCCTTGATATCACATGATCCGATGACGTCCCAAAGAGCAATATGATGTTTCATCAGGAAGCTCTTTTTATCGGGTATGGAATCCGGAACCTCGTCCGAAAATACCGCCGCCATGACTTTCCAGAAGCGGTTCTGCGGATGGCCGTAGAAGAACATCTGCTCACGTGATTTTACCGAAGGAAAACTGCCAAGTATAAGTATTTCGCTGTCCCTGTCATAAAACGGCGGGATGGGATGTGTTACGTGCTGCGTCATGGATCTTTTATCCGTTTTCCTGTTAGTCTTCGAGGTTCATCTCATACATGCTGAACTTCGGAATATGTTCTACTTCCGGACGTACGTCCTCGTCCCCGACATAGGTAAATCCAACACTTTCATACAGGTGCTTTGCGGGAATGTTATCCGGCACGATGTCAAGACGGATCGCCTTACAGCCGCTTCTTCTTGCAGTATCTATGCAAAATTCAATGATCTTTTTTCCGAGTCCCGTTTTGTGAAACTTTGGGTCTACCGCAAGGGCATGGATCACCATAAATTCGCCATCCTGCAGATCCACGCTCCATTTGCCCTTTTGATAATCACCTTCGGGATCACGATTAAGAACAAATGCCGCAACCGTTTTCCCATCTTCTTTGCAGATATACTGGAAACCTTCGGCTGTCATGGCCCTTACATATTCTTCGGACGGATAGATCTTATACTGCCATTTCGGGTAGTTTGTGTGAGAATCAAGATACTCCACCACCGTGTCATAAAATGCCCCGACTGCGGCAACTTCTTCGGTTTTACACTTGCGTATCTGCATCTTTTGCTATCCGTTTCACACACGCGACTACCAAGAAACACCGTAATGATCACGCAACTTCTCATAGAGCTTTCGTATTTCACCCGGATCCTTATTAAGGAATTTTATGATATCATCCTCAGATTTAGTAAATTCCCAAAAAACAGGAACATCTAGCGATTCCCAATCCGTGCCTTCTTTTAAAGGAAACGATAATAGAGGAAGCACTGTTTTGTCCACATGATCCCAGTATTTCTTTAGTTTTGTTTTTAAATAATACTCTCTATATTCGATACTATTCCAATATCCTAAATGCTCCCAATAGAGTTTTTTGCCATTATACTCTATGTAAAAATCAGGATGATAGTGCCTCTCTATACCATTATCATCCATATAAGTCACCGGGTGTTCCTTTTCGTATACGATCTTAATAATTCCCTTATCAACCAATGGCTTTAATCTGTCAAATATGATCACTTCTTCTTTTGAACGAACCAATTCTCCTGACAGAGTCCTATATATTCTTTTTCCGGACTCAGCCTCACCCGGATCTTTATCTTCACTTTCTTTCGCACAGCTTTCTATCTTTGCCTCATCTACAACTACATCCGTACTATTGTCTTCTTTCGTTGAAGCAGGTATTTCTTTTTCTGCAGTCTGTATAATCCCAGTTCTTCCGTCATTTTGTCTATCCGGATACATAGGGCATTCTTCCCATGCTGGCCATTCTTTTATGCAAATACCGAATTCTCTTTTAAAATTAATGTATTGTAACTGTACTGTTATTTGATCTAAATAACACCCAACATAAGGATCATCGTTTATTTCCGTTGTAGTATAGATTGCTTTTCCTTTTAACAGTTCTTGAAGTTCACCCGCTCGTTCTGGGTCACCAAAATCAATATTACCATATTTTTTCGCTCTTAAAACCGAATCAAATTCGACAGGGTATTTTTCCCCGTTTCCATTTTGACTAGTCCACATACCATTAATTAACATATTTTGTCTCCTTGTATGATAATGTATATAATATCAAATAATATCATAGCAATTTCAGAAATAACAATAGTTGATATAATAACCCATATCCGGATGTTATTATCCGTATAGGATAAGGGATAAGGAGATTCTGATCTATATGACTAAAAACGTGCTTCCCCTCGGAAAATACCGAAAATACAACGCATACCAGGCAGCATTTGATGTCTGCGCTGCTAATGATGCAGGTGCAGATGCTGATGCAAGATTCAAAAAGACCATATTGATCGTGATCAAATGGCTTAAAGAGCGCTACTTAAAAAGTGCCCCGGAAGATAATGCGATAACAGCATTTGAGTTATTACGCCAATATCCGGATCCTGAGGAATATGCCGGATTTGACCCGTCTTCGATCGAAGATCTTGAAGCGGTTGATGAAGAAGAGATCAGGATCTGCTACTACAGATCGGACGAGGAAGGTACTAAAGCCTGGACTATCCTGATCAGCGAGCCCGGATTAACACAGGAAACTTTCATAACCGATATCTGTGTAAAAATGCAGGAAGACAGGGTTGTTCTTGCCGTAAGAGGCGCCATAAAGGTTCCAGTCAATCATTCGGAAGCCGTATCTTATTACAGGCCGGCATTCATCAGGATGATCGTTAACGATAAGGAACTTAACCTCACGGAAGCCGGAACAGATATCAGATACCGTTTCGGAAATACCGCGATACATATAAACGGAAAATCAAATACCGAATGTACCGAATTCCGGGAAGGTTTTATTGAAAATCCCTCGCGACAACTGCCGGTATTCTTTGTATCGGCGCAGGCTTTTGAAGATCTTGGGTTCGAGGACGCATATATGCCCGCTGCGGATGAGCCTTCGGAAGAAGATACCGAAAAAACAACTGATGATCAAAAGGAAATCGATCACGGCAGGAACATAGTCGATGCCGCTGTTTACGCTTCGATGGGATACACACATATTTTCGTAATCGACGGCAGTACGCGCAAGCTGTTTGCAAATACGGAT
>JAILHY010000033.1 GCA_024695575.1 Lachnospiraceae bacterium | reverse complement strand
AACGAAAGGTACGAAGAAGGCTCTTATGTATATTCGGATTTTAACCTTGTTATAGACGGCTCCACTAGAGAATATGAGCTTGTGAGCAAGGTTATGACCACTCTTGATGTGCCTAATCGCCCGGACGAGTTTGAGCACAGGGTTCAGTTCGCCAATCTTGACAGAGATACCAGGGAAGAGATCATCAAATATATCTTCGAAGAAGAGCGTAAGATCCGCAGAAACAAGCGAGATTAAGCGTTGCACAATTCGTTAATAGCACTTTGCTATTATTAAACAGTGCTAATTATCAGACAATATTGACTAATTGCTCTACAATAGCTCGAAATTAAGGAAAAAGAATGAAAAAAATATTGATTGTTGATGACTCTGCACTCATGAGAAGAGTCATGTGTGATATAATCAATTCTGACGAGAGATTCCATGTGCAGGACCGAGCCACAAACGGTCTGGAAGCACTGGACCTTCTCACACATCGGGAATATGATGCGGTAATACTTGATGTGAACATGCCCAAGATGAACGGGCTGGAGCTTCTGGAAGAACTTCGGAAGCGAAGGATCAAGGCCCGGGTTATCATGGCAAGTACCGACACGAGAGAAGGCGCCAAGACCACTCTTGATGCTTTAAGCCTCGGAGCCATCGATTTCGTTCACAAGCCTGACAATCCTCTTGATTGTAAGAACGGTATCTTCAATACCAAGTTGATGAAGATCATCGAAACGGTTTGTGAGAGTAAAGTTCAGGATTACGAAGTTACACCTGAGGAAAAGGCTAAATCCGTTAAGGAAACGCAGGAAACGGTTGCTTTGGTACGTAAGTTTTCCAGCAACATCAAGGAACGCCAGATAGTCGCACTTGCAAGTTCTACCGGCGGCCCCAAAGCCTTACAGGAAGTGGTACCCAAGATCCCGGCTAATCTCAAATGTCCGGTTGTCATAGTACAGCATATGCCGGCAGGCTTCACACAATCCCTTGCGGAGAGACTTAACGATCTTTCCGAGTGCAAGGTATCGGAGGCCAAAGAAGGCGAGACACTTGAGGCGGGTCACGTATATATAGCAAAGGGCGGACAGCATTTGAACGTCGATTCCGTGGGAGGACAGTTCAAGATACGCTATTCGGACGAACCTACCAGAGAAGGCGTCAAGCCCTGTGCCAACTATATGTACGAATCATTGGCCAAAGGGATTGCGGAAAGAATCGTTTGCGTTGTGCTCACAGGAATGGGAGCGGACGGAACGGCAGGGATCTCTAATCTTAAACAGAGCAAGAAGATCTTCGTAATCGGACAGAGCGAAGAAACCTGCACGGTTTACGGTATGCCGAAGGCGGTCGCCAAGGCCGGACTTGTGGATTCGGTAGTTCCGTTAAACAAAGTAGCGCAGGAAATCATTATGAACGTGGGGGTCAATTAAGATGGATGTAAGCCAGTATCTTGAGATTTTCATCGACGAAACCAAAGAACACCTTCAGAACTTAAACACACAGATTCTCGAGCTTGAACAGGATTCCGAGAACATGGATACGGTTAATGAAATTTTCCGTGCCGCTCACTCCTTAAAGGGTATGGCGGGAACCATGGGCTACAAGCGCATGCAGAATCTGACACACGACATGGAAAATGTCTTCTCGGAAGTTCGTAACGGCACCATTAAGGTGCAGCCTTCCATGATAGACATTCTTTTCCAGTGCCTTGATGCTCTTGAAGGATACCTTGCTTCCATTCAGGAAAGCTCGGATGAAGGTACCAATGACAATGAACATCTGATCAAGGCCCTTAACGATATACTTAATTCCAAGGGCGGAGAAGCACCTGCGGAAGCAGCTCCCGAAGCAGCACCTGCAGCAGAAGCCGCACCCAAGGCTTCCGGCGACTCTAAGGAAAAGTGGCGTGAGATCAAGCTTACGGATACCGAGAAGGATCTTTACGAGAAGGCTAAGGCCGACGGACAGAACTTCTACGGAATCACCGTTTATGTTCAGGAAAGCTGTATCCTCAAGGCTGCCAGAGCGTTCCTTGTATTCAAGGCTTTGGAAGAGCACGGCGAGGTCATAGTATCCAAGCCCACAACCCAGGATATCGAAGATGAGAAGTTCGAGTTTGATTTCAGCGTGATCGTTGTATCAGCTGATCCTCTCGACAAGATCATCGAGTCTATAAAGGCAGTATCCGAGATCGAAGACGCATTCGGTTCTCAGATGACTGATGCCGATTTCGCAGGCGGTGCTGCAGAGCCCGAAGAGGATGCACCTGCAGAAGAAACAGCTCCCGCCAAGGTCGAGGCACCCAAGGCAGAGGATCCCAAGCCCACTACCACAGCTCCTGCCACCACAGGCGAGCACAAGGATGCCAAGAAGCCCGCAGCGAAGCCCGTTGTTAACCGTACGGTTCGTGTTGATATCGAGAAACTCGATGTTCTTATGAACCTTGTCAGCGAGCTTATCATAGCAAAGAATACCCTCGTTTCTTCCGCAAGCCAGGCACAGGACAATTCCTCCCGCAGCGGAAACTTCAACGAGCAGATTGAATACCTCGAAAGCGTTACCACCAGCCTTCACGAATCAGTTATGAAGGTTCGAATGGTTCCTATCGAGAGCGTTGTAAGTAAATTCCCTCGTATGATCCGTGACATGCAGAAGTCCCTCGGCAAGAAGATGGAACTTCACATGACCGGCGAAGAGACAGAACTTGACCGTACCGTGGTTGACGAGATCGGTGATCCTCTTATGCACCTGCTTCGTAACTCCGCGGACCATGGTCTTGAGTCCGGCGAAGTTCGTAAGGAACGCGGTAAGCCCGAAGTCGGAAATATTTACCTCGATGCATATCAGGACGGTAACAACGTTGTTATCGAAGTAAGAGATGACGGTAACGGTATCGATGTTGCCAAGGTTCGTGACAAGGCCATCAGCCGCGGCACAATTACTCCCGATCAGGCAGAGAACATGTCTGACAAGGAGATCATCGACCTTCTTTTCCTTCCCAGCTTCTCTACCAAGGAGCAGGTATCCGAAATCTCAGGTCGAGGCGTTGGACTTGACGTAGTTAAATCCAAGATTGAAGCATTGAGCGGTGAGGTTGAAGTTAAGAGTAAGCTCGGACAGGGCAGTACCTGGACCATCAGACTTCCTCTTACACTTGCCATCATTCAGGCTCTCATGGTTGTTGTGGGCGGCGAGAAATATGCAATCTCACTTCCTTCCATACAGACCATCGAAGATATTCCTTCCAAGGATATCAAGCTGGTTGAAGCCAAAGAAGTTATCCAGTTACGAGGCAGCGTAATCCCGATCATCCGTCTCAGCAACGTACTCGAGATCGAGTCCACCAAGTCTCCCGATGACAATCTCATGGTTGTTATCGTTAAGAAGGGTGACAAGCTTGCGGGCCTTGTAGTTGATGAGCTTATAGGACAGCAGGAAATCGTTATTAAGTCCCTTGGCAAATACGTTAACAAGTGCAAGTTCATAAGCGGCGCTACCATCCTCGGCGATGGCGAAGTTGCTCTGATACTTGATGCGAATGCATTGGTTTAATGAGGGGAGGTAATTACGATGGATGAATTAAGAGTTGATGGCGCAGTAGAAAATGATGCCGCGCAGTTTATAGTAATTCAGGTCGGTGACGAGCAGTACGGTATCAATATCGCTTACGTTGACAATATCGTACGTATGCAGGCAATCACCAGAGTACCCAAGTCAGCATCCTATATTAAGGGTGTTATCAATCTTAGAGGTATTGTAGTTCCCGTTATGAGTTTAAGACTTAAGATGGGTCTTGAAGCCGACGAGTATACCAAGGCTACCCGAATCATCATCCTTAAGCTTGAACATATCGGAACGGTAGGCGTTATCGTTGATGAGGTAAAAGAAGTTATTACCCTTGACAGCGAAGCTATCGAGAAAGTTTCTACCGACACATCCACTGACAAAGTAAACTTTGTTCAGAGCGTCGGCAAATCCAACGGAAGCCTCGTTTCAATACTTGATCTTAATGCAGTAGCTTCAGAATAAGGTTCTCTTAAGGGGTGAATATATGGATGATTTAAATCTTGAAAGCGTCACTTCGCAGTATTTTGACGTTTTAAAAGAATTGGGAAACATCGGTGCAGGTAATGCTACCACCGCTCTTGCTCAGATGCTCCAGTGTAAAGTTGATATGAAAGTACCGCAGGTCAAACTCCTGGAATTCCAGGAGTTAGGCCAGCTTATGGGTGGTGAAGAAAAGATAATGGCCGGTATTTACCTTTGTGTTGAAGGTGATATTACCGGAAGTATCATGTTTCTTCTTGCCAAGGATGCAGCAAGGCACCTTGTATCCAAGCTTATGGGTATGGAAATGACCGGTGATGATTTCACTGAAATGGAAACATCGGCACTTAAGGAGATAGGTAACATCATAACAGGTGCTTACCTTAATTCTCTTTCTACCATTACCAATCTTAAAATCTATCCTTCGGTGCCTGCACTTACTATCGATATGGCGGGTGCGATCCTTTCGGTTCCCGCGATCGAGTTTGGTACTCTGGGTGACAAGATCTTACTTATTCAGACACAATTTACCGATGATATGGAACTGGACGGTTTCTTTGTGCTGGTACCGGATCTTGAGTCTTACGCGAAGATTCTTTCAGCTCTCGGCTTAAGATAATATAGCCGGGCGGGTTTATTTGGGGCATACTACATAATTCTGATATAATATTTGGAGATTCTATGAGTGAATTGATAAAAGTCGGAATGGCTGATCTAAAACTTTGCATAAGCCCTGACAGTGTAACCACTCTGGGCCTGGGTTCCTGCGTCGGAGTAGCTATCAGAGATACACAGAATAAGGTAGGCGGCCTTGCGCATGTTATGCTTCCCGATTCAACTGCGATCAGGAATAATGTTAATATATACAAATTTGCGGATACAGGCATTGCAGAACTTGTGCGCCTCATGGAAGAGAAGGGTGCCAAAAGAAGCCGTATGGTGGCAAAGATCGCGGGCGGTGCCCAGATGTTTGCTTTCCAGAACAAGAATGATCTTGTTCGCGTCGGCGAGCGCAATGTTGAAGCTTCCATCAAAAAATTGAAGGAGTTAAAGATTCCGATCCTTGCCCAGGATACGGGGGATTCCTACGGTCGTACCGTAATTTTCTACCCCGAGAACGGAGATTTTGTTATCCGGGCAGTCGGTAAACCTGAGAAGGTCATTTAATAATGGACAGGAAAAAGATTCCGGCGATACTCATGCTTTCAGCTTCTGCCATAACATCCCTTATAGTTTATTTCAGAGGATATGGCCTGAAGGTCATGGTCATCGCATTAGCAGCCGTTCTGATAGCGTTTTACATTATCGGATCGGTTATCAGAATGGTCTTGGATTCGTACTACAAGGCCAACGAAGAACAGGTGTCGGATGAAGGGGAAGTCATAGAAAAGACAGAGGGTGCTGAAGAAACACCCGAGTCTCAGGACTTCGGGACGGAGGAAGTGACAGGCAGCCCGGAAGATGGGCAGTGATCTTTATAAGAATATTCGTAAGGATGGTATTCTTGCATGGACGATCAGGGCAGGAAGAAACTTTGGGAGGAATACTCTGCTAAGAAATCTCCGGAAATTCGTGAACAGTTGATTTTGGAATATGCTCCGTTAGTAAAGATAGTAGCGGGGCGTCTTAGCATGTATTTGGGGTACAATGTTGAGTATGACGATCTTGTAAGCTACGGGATATTCGGATTGATCGATTCTATTGACAAATTTGATTTTGGCAAAGAGGTCAAGTTCGAAACCTACGCAAGCTTAAGGATCCGCGGTTCCATTCTCGATCAGATCCGTAAGATGGACTGGATCCCGCGTACAGTCAGACAGAAACAAAAACAATTAGATACCGCCATGAGGGAATTTGAGGCGGAACACGGCAGACAGGCAACCGATGAAGAGTTGGCTGTCAAACTTGGTATTACGGGAGATGAGCTTACAGACTGGCAATCCCAGATGAAGGTCACCAACGTGATCTCCCTTAATGAGTTTATGGAATCAGGTGCCGAGGTTCCCAATGAGAAGAATCTTGCCTCTCATTTTGAGGGCCCCGAGGAGGTTGTTGAGAAGGCTGAGCTTAAGGAAATGCTCAAGGCTTCTCTTGATCTTTTGACCGAAAAAGAAAAACAGGTCATTCTTCTATACTATTACGAGGAACTGACTTTAAAAGAAATTAGTTACACTCTTGAAGTTACCGAATCAAGGGTGTCTCAGATACATACAAGAGCGCTTCAGAAGATGCGTGAGAAATTAGGCAGATATATGGGTATCCTGCTTAGTTGATTTATGGTATAATAAAGGGTAGTAGTCAGGGGAGGTACACATATGAACGGCTATTTTCAAATAGTATCGCGAGATAATATGTGCGCAGTTAAAATGATTCCGCCCACCGCGGGGGGTGAACCCATCCGCAGGGAGGAACTGATGGAATATCTTACGGCCAAGGGAATTTCTTTTGATCCCAAGGTCCTTGTTTCGATGCTTTCGGAGCATTCTACAGTTGTCTATATGCCTACCACGACTCCCTTCAGATTCAGTGAAGGTGAAGTGGTCAAGATTAGCGTATCCCCGGACAATATGCTGGTTACGGTCAGAATGATGGCGCCTTATGAGGGTTCATCCCAGATGACCAAGGAAGAGTTCATGCGTGAATTTTCTTCCCGTGGTATTTGCTTTGGCTTCAATGACGAGGCTATTAATGAATTCCTCGATAAACGCCCGTATTGTACCGATTTTGAAGCAGCTCACGGCAAGCCTCCGCGTCACGGTAATGATGCTTCCATAGAGTATTTTTTTAACACGGATCCCAGAGTCAAGCCAACCCTCTTAGAGGACGGAAGTGTTGACTTTTTCCATCTGAATACAATTAATCACTGTCAGAAGGGTGATCTGCTTGCTAAGCTTACTCCCGCTGATTTCGGTGATGCCGGAACCAATGTTAAGGGCGAGAAGATCCGCCCCCGAGATGTTAAGACTCTTCAGCTTCATTTCGGACATAATATCGAATTAAGCGCAGACAAGACAGAGATCCGTTCCATGGTCAACGGTCACGTTACCTATGCGGACGGCAAGGTCTTTGTGTCGAATGTACTGGAAGTTGCCAATGTTGATAACGCCGTTGGTAACATAGATTATGACGGTTCCGTAACGGTAACCGGTAACGTATGTGAGAACTTTGAAGTTAAGGCCAAGGGTTCCGTAGAGGTTCGCGGTGTCGTTGAGGGTGCCAGGATCGAAGCGGGTGAGAACATCATCATAGCCCGCGGTATGAACGGAATGCATAAAGGTGAGCTGATAGCTGGCGGTAACGTTATCAGCAAGTTTATAGAGAATGCCAGAGTTACTGCGAAGGGGTACGTTGAAAGCGAATCCATCCTTCACAGCGAAGTGGTTGCGGGAACAGAGATCAAGGTTACGGGTAAGCGCGGATTCATCGCCGGTGGTCGTACCTGTGCAACCTCCGTTATCGAGGTTAAGAACTTAGGATCTGCAATGGGTGCGGATACCGTGGTTGAAGTAGGTATGGACACAACCGTCAAGCGCGCCATTCAGGAGCTTCAGAAAGAAGTCACTGCTCTTAGCAAATCTCTTGCCCAGATCAATCCCGTGCTTGACGGAGCAAGGACCAAGCTTCAGAACGGTATTAAGATGAGCACGGAACAGCTTCTTCAGATACAGAAACTTGCCAAACTCAGCAAGGAACAGCACGAACGCCTGGATTTCTGTAACGGTGAGCTTGAGAAATATCAGATTACCACAGCGTCAACCAATACAGGTACCGTAATCGTGACCGGTGAGGTTTATCCCGGAAC